>BJFZ01000009.1 GCA_014190175.1 Actinomycetes bacterium
AGGGATTCTAAATTTCGAACTTTTCGATTGTGGGCTAGATCTGCAACTGCCACTTCAGCCAGTTTGCCATTAAAAGTCCTTGGCAAATCAGATACAAAAAATACTTCTGCAGGCATATGTCGTGGAGAACAATTACTTCTAATTTCCATTCTAATTTCTTTTATAAAACTCTCTTGATCTGTAATTTTAGGAGCAACAACTAGTAGAACTATCCGCTCATCACCATTCCATGGCTGGGTGAATGCTAGAGCTCCAGAGATATCAGTCAGTGAAATTAGTGCCGAATAAATCTCACCAGTCCCGATTCGAACTCCACCTACATTTAGCGTTGCATCAGATCGTCCATGGACTACATATCCGCCTTCTGGTGTGTGTGAAACTAAATCACCATGAACCCAAATATTT
This sequence comes from Actinomycetes bacterium, assembly GCA_014190175.1. The sequence goes on from BJFZ01000009.1 coordinate 406, forward strand.
TCCCAACGATGAAAATATGCTTCTTTAAAACGTTGCCCGCTCTGATCTTTCCAAATCCCAAGCGGAACAGTGGGGAAAGCAGATTTGCAAACTAACTCACCTATTTGATCTACTTCACTGGGTTTTCCTTCTTCACTCCAACAATCAATATCCATCCCAAGTAATGCGCCTTGCATCTGACCTGCGTAATAAGGAAGCAAAGGATTTGGTCCCATAAAAGAACCAACTAGATCTGTACCACCAGAAAAAGGCGAAATTAAAACTTTGCCAGCAAATTGGTCACTTAGCCATTGTGCAGTTACCTGCGAAAGTGGAGATCCGGTAACCATAATAACTCTCAAGTCCGGTAAGCCACCTAAAACTTTTAAGTCAGAGTGTTGTTCGCGGATCAAATCTAATAACCTAGCCGAAAGTCCTAAGTGAGTTAATTTCTGTGCTCGCGCAAAATGAAAGAGGCGCAGTGAATCAGGAAATGTCGGTGCTCCGTCATATAAAACTAAATCAGCACCTGTGGCTAACACGGATAACTCCCAATTCCACATCATCCAACCGGTGGTCGTGTAAAAACAAACACGATCACCAGACTTAATATCACAATGTAATTTCATTTCAACTAAATGTTTTAGTAAGACTCCACCGCTTCTATGCAATAAACCTTTGGGTGCCCCAGTAGTCCCTGAAGTAAATAAAACATAAGCCGGATAGTCGAAACTTCTTTTGGTAAAAATCATTTGTTTTGCTTCTGATGTTGCATCTGCCCATAAAACTACGTTTGGCAATTCATTATTTTCGCTTAACCCGATAATTAATTTCAGAGAAGGGAGTGCTTTTGCAACTTCTTCCACCATCTGACTGCGATCTAACTCTTTCCCTTGCCATGGATATGAGTTGCTAAAAACTAATACTGTTGGTTCAAGTTGCGAAAAGCGCGCCAAAATCGCATCGGCACCGAATTCAGGGGATGCGGTAGCAACTGTTGCCCCAACTCCTAAACCTGCCAATGTGCTCACCAAAACTTCAATACCAACGGGCAGAATGGCCACTACCCGATCTGATTCACCAATTCCCTGTTCTTGAAAAGTATTCACAAGCGCTGAAGCCATGGTTACTAACTCTTTATGCGTGAACTGTTCTCCAGCATTTGCAAGATCTGCTTCTTTGACTACAGATACTCCTCCGCCGCCAGCTAGTAAGTTTTGAAGATGGCTTAATTTTGCTTCGGGGAAGAAAAGCGCCTCCGGTAATTTGCTGGGGATCTGAGCGCGATCCCCTTTTTCGCCAATGACCGCAAAAAAATCCCAAACCTCACTCCAAAACTGACCTGAATGGTCCACAGACCATTGTTGTAACTCTGATAAATCTTCGATCTGATATTTAACTTTAACTATTTCAAAAAACTTCTTTAATGCCGCACCACTATCTGCACCTGGCACCCAAGTGGGTGTTTTCACCGAGCAGTCCATCCATTATCAATTCCAAAAGAGGAACCACTTATCGAATTTGAATAGGGACCACATAGATACAGTGCGAGTTGAGCTATTTCTTCTGGTTCGATCAAGCGCTTGATTGCAGAAGGAGCCAACATGATCTCATCTACCACCTGTGCTTCAGAGAGGTTGTTGATCGCTGCTTGCGATTTAATCTGCTTCTCGACCAAATCGGTACGCGCATAAGAAGGTGCAATTGTGTTTGCAGTAACCCCATGTGGGCCGCCTTCTAAGGCAGTTACTTTTGTTAACCCTTCAAGTCCATGCTTAACAGTTGTGTAAATCGATTTGTAAGGAGATGCGATATGTCCATGGATGCTTGAGATTCCAATGATTCTCCCCCATTTTTTAGCATACATATGCGGAAGGACTTTCTGGGTTAAGTAAAAAGGAGTGCGCAACATCAGCGAAAACATCAAATCTGCTTGTACAATTGGGAATTCCTCAATAGGAGCAATATGCTGAACTCCCGCGTTGTTAATCAAAATATCAATCTCTAAAAGATCTGAGAAGTATTTTTCCGGAGTGCTTAGATCGGCAACTTTTGTGGCAACTTTGAATTCGACTTCGAGCGCCGCAAGAGTTTGGGCGTTTGAATCAACTGCTAATACATCAGCACCTGCTTCGACAAATGCAATCACGCAAGATTTCCCGATGCCACTAGCGGCACCTGTAATCATAACTTTCTTCCCCATTAAGAAATTTTTATCATTATTTTTCATCGGTGGTGGCCAACTTCGCTAAATGTTCGCAAAATCCGTAATCCGTCACTTGGCCAAACAGACAAAGTGGTGATTGAACAAGGCGCTGCATCTAAATGAAAAACGGCCGCACCCGGAGCCATTAACGCAATTCTGGCTACCTCTCGGATAACGACATTGTGAGTAACTACGCAAACTTTTTTACCTACATATTTTGCGGCAACGTAATCAATCGCAGCATCTACGCGCTCTCCTACTTCATCAAATGATTCTCCATTAGGTGGTTCGTACCCCGATGAGTTAAGCCAAAGTTGAGCTTCAACTGGAAATTTTGCTTTGATCTCTTGGAAAGTAAAACCATCCCAATCACCAAATGCACACTCAAGCCAAGTCGAATCCTCTTCAATACTTAATCCAGTAGATTTACTGATCGCTTCTGCAGTTTGTTTGGTCCGCAACATTGGAGATGCCATTAATACATCTGGCTTAATTTTGGCTATTTCGCGACCTACATTTTCTGCTTGCGTAAATCCAATTTCATTTAATGAAGGGTTAGTTCCGTTTGCTCCTGAGAATGCGCGGCTATTTGTTAATACTGTTTCACCATGGCGCACAAAGTAAAATGTTGTAGCCACTTCACCGGAAGTTAAACGCTCGGTCATGAAATTAACTTGCTGGGAGGGATCAGCGTTTGGGGTAACCGCTCCATCCATTGCCCGATTTGCTAAATGATCCGCTGCCAAGTTTTCTTCACGGGGTATCCAAGTGTAATCAACCAAGTTTGGTGCATGAACTTTCCGTGCTTGAGCGGCAAGTATCCGCATATCTGGATGCTTAATCTGCCAACGTCCTGACATCTGTTCAATTACTAATTTACTATCCATGCGGACATGTATTTGTGCTTCAGGATCAATTTCATTTGCAGCTGTTAATCCGGCAACCAATCCGCTGTATTCAGCGACATTGTTTGTTGCTATTCCAATAAATTCAAAAATCTCTTTTAATACGGCTCCAGTTTTAGCATCTTTTACAACTGTACCAAATCCTGAAGGACCGGGGTTTCCACGCGATCCACCATCGGCTTCAATGATTAATTCGCGGGCCATTAAATAAGTCCAGAATCAACAGTGCGAATTAAAATTCGACGGCACTCCTCACAGCGCAGTACATCATCTGCAGGAGCTAACTTGAATTTTTCAGCATCAATTGCAGTCAAATCTAAATGACATCCCGTGCACCGTTTGCGCACAATTGCAGCAGCGCCTACGCCTTCATTACCTGCGCGCAATTTTTCATAAAGCGCTAAAAACTCTGCCGCAATCTTTCCGGCAATTATTGCTCTTTCTTCTTTCAGATTTTTTACATTTACCGCTAATTCATTTAACTGTTTATCCCGGGAAGCAATTAAAACTTCTAACTTTGCATCAGCGTCAGCAATAACCGCCCGATACTCGTTTGCTTTACTTGTGAACTCATCAAGCCGCATCATGATTTCTAATTCAATCTCTTCAAGATCATTTACCCGTCGGCTGAGTGAAACAAGTTCATGTTGTAGATGTTCTAGATCCTTTGCAGAACCTTGGCCAGACGCGAGCCGGACTTCATCGCGGGTTTTTCGAGTGCGCACTTGTTCTGCATCTGCATCTGCTTTAGCTACCTCACGCTTTACATCAGCTTCATCAATTGAAACTAAACCAAGTTCACTGTCGGTGCTTTGCTTTACCGCTTCAAGTTCTGCGATTTGTGAGTGCTCTGGAAGATTTTTTGCTTTGTGATTAAGCAAATCAATTTCTGCATCGACTTTTTGTAAATCAAGTAATCGAAGTTGATCTTCAGGCGTTGCCTTCATGAAAAACTCCACGGGTCCGTTGACAGTGTTGATATTTTCATCTCAACCGAAGCGTACCCGCCGCTTGCTAAATCTTGAGCCAAAAGGGATGCGGCTTGATTTAGCCATGGCCATTCGGTGGCGAAATGTCCGGCATCGATCAAAGCCGGAGATCCGCTTTCAATTGCTTCACTTACCGGATGATGACGAAGATCAGCTGTCAGGTAGAGATCCACATCTGCATTTCGAACGGCTGATAAAAGGTGATCTCCAGATCCTCCAGAGACCGCAATTCGATTAATGATTTGTTCTGGATTTCCAAAAACCCGGATTCCAGCTTTACTGATTGGCAAAATCGATTTTACTTTCGCTGCAAAATATTTTAACGAAATTGCCTCTGGAAGAGTTCCAACGCGTCCGATATCACCAGGAAGTGGGGTTAAATTAATAATGCCAAGTGCGCGAGCGAGTGCATCACTTACTCCGGGCGTTGCTTTGTCTGCATTTGTATGTGCAGTTAACAAAACAATTCCATCACTAATTAATCTTTCTTTCAGCGCAATTTTCCACGGGGCGGTAACAATTACATCTTCGCCTTCGGCAACTTCTACTAACTCATAAAGTAAAAGTGGATGGTGAGCGATAATAAAATCTGCGTTCCAAGCAATCGCCTCCGAAACGGTTACCGGAAGAACATCAACACAGAAATAAATTTTCTTAACTTCGTTGTTTAAATCACCGCAGACAACACCGACTCGGTCCCAAATTTCAGCCGTAGTAGGGTCATAACGTTTATGTATTAGATCAACCAGCTCGCTAGCTTTCACGAAATCACTCACGATCTGTGCATATAGTGCTAATGGGTGGCCGACTATTTAAATGTTTTACTAACCAACTTGAAACTACCTGGTGGGCGCTGAGGGTTTCGAACCCCCGACATTCTCGGTGTAAACGAGACGCTCTACCACTGAGCTAAGCACCCGGTTGGATCAGTTTACTTGAGTTTAAGTAGCAGGAAGTACACCCTGCTAATGGCGGCACTCGAGCAGATTCCACGCTCAATAACCGTAGTAGCAGCAGTTCGCTGCTACCTATATATGTAGTAGAAATGTATGGTCGAACTTCTATGACGGAGCCGGGGCCTCAACATCTGCTTGAACATCTGGCTCATCTTCAGGTAGCGATTCTGGGAAGGCATCGGCTGCGGCAGGAGCCACTACTTCTGGAGCCACTACTTCTGGAGCGACTTCGTTTGCAATAGCTGGGGCTGATGCATCAACTGGCGCTAAGAAACTTGGAATAGGGGCGGCTGGTGCGGCTGCTTGAGCTGCTGCTTCCGCAGCGGCTGCTTGCGCTGCTGCTTCTGCAGCGGCTGCTTGCGCTGCTGCTTCTGGTATTGATGTGTCAACTGGTACATCAAGGTGTCCAACTACTAATCTATCAACTGGTTCAGCAACTATTTCAGCACCTGGTTCAGCAACTGCCTCTGCTTGAGCCACTTGTGCTTCTTCTACTTCAACTTGGGCGGCTGCAACCTCTGTCGCTCCTACTTCAACATCTGCTTGTATTTGTTGCAAGATCAAGTTGTCATAATCGACGCGAGCTTGACCTTGGGCTATCTCTAGCGAAAGTGTCGTAGATGCAGGTTCCACTTCAGGATTGAATATGTTCAGATCAATTTTGACATAAGGAACCGCTATGCCTAGCTCTTCATCTACCTCAAGAATCTGATTTAGAGCGTCGGCTTGAATGAGTTGAGCTTGCTTCATTGCATCTTTTGCGCCTTCTAGTTGAGCAGTTGCATCTGCAACACTTAGCCCTGCTTGTGCGGCATCTGCTTGTGCGGCATCTGCTTGGGCTTGGGCTTCTGCTGCTTGCACTTGAGCATTTCCTACTTCGACTTCAAGAGTTGCTACTTGTGCTTGGAATTCGTCGCGAATGCGTTGTTGTACTTGAACAGCTGCTGTCATTTCTAAGGCTGCATTTTGTGACTGGGCAAGTAAGACTCTAGTATCTTCAATTAATTGCAGATTACCCGCATCTGGATTTGAACTTTGAACTTCTAATAAACGCGCTAACATCCACTCCAGTTCTAGCTCTTGATTTCGAGCATCATCTGCTGCGACTTGAGCATTTACTACGCGTGTTTGAGCATCTGCTGCAATGGCTGCAGCAGTTGTAGCTTGGGAGATTAGTGATTCAACGCTTTTTGCACTCTCTTGAGCGACACGAGTTGTTTCATCTGCTGCGCTTTGAATATTCGCTTGCTGTGCAATCGCCTTGTCTACTTGCGCAAATGATTCAGTAGCTTGCACAAGTGCAGCTTCTAATTCTGCAGATGAGTTACTTGCCATAGTGTTTGCATTTGCTTCCAAGTTTTGTGCTTCAGTCCTCATATCTGCTGCCCAACGCTCGGCGACTGCAAGATTTTCGGTTTGGATTACAACTGCTGCCTGCGCAGCATCTGCTTGGGCCTGGACCTGGGCAAGACCGGCTTGAACATTTGCTAATGCAGCATTAGTAGCCTCATAATTCGCTAGTGATATAACCGCGCTTTCTCGAGCTCTATCTGCTTGGTCCTTAAAATTAGCTACCGCTCCTTGGAAACGGCTTAATCGACTACTCTCACTTTGCTCAATCGCTAAGGAGTCTGCGATATTTTTTTGAGCAATAGCTAAATCTGCGGTTGCTTCACTGATAACCCATTCATCAACTGAATCTGGGTTTTCTGCCTGAGCAGCCATTAATTCATCTACGGCACTTTGTGCGACAGCCGCATTTGCCTGGGATACCGCGACCTGTTGCTGGGCATAGCGAACCTGCTCTTGGGTCGATGTCGCCAAACGTGTATATACATTTAATTGATTTCCAGCTTTAGCAGCCACATCTCTTATTGAGATTGCTTGGGCTCTGGCCGCGGCAGCTGCATTGTTTGCAGCCTCTTGCATTGCATTAAATGCATTTAGTTCAGCAACAGCAGCTTGCGCCCCAGCCTGTGCTGAATTAAAAGCTGAAAGGTTATTGGCAAGGACTGTTTCTGCCCGAACGATGTAACTCTTGGCAGTCTCACTTGCCGCCAACACATTATTTTGACTTTGCATAAAGCGCTCTTGTGCTGCCGAGACATTATTTTTAGCCACACCTGCTTGATCATTTGAGGCTTGGACCCGACCTTTAATCTCAGCTAATTGTGATTGATAATCATTTGCTTTTGCTTGCGCATAATCAGATTCTGCTTGCGCAGCTGCTAATTGTGCTTGTGTCGCCTGAGCATCTTTTGATAACGCAATAACTTGGGCTTGCGCAGTATCTGCCTCTGTTCGTAACGCCGCAGCTTTTGCTTCAGCATTACTTTCCAATGCGGCGACACGATCAATGAATTCCTGATTATATGCATCTGTTTTAGCTTGGGCCGCTGTTAATTGCAGAAGCACATTTTTAGTATAGTTTGCTTGTTCTTGTGCAGCAGTTGCATTAGCCAATGTTGTTGATAAATCACTTCGAGCTTGTTGAGCATTTAATTGAGCTTGGGCTGAAGAGTTGGTCAACATCTGTAATTGGAAATTTGCAGAAATGGCTGCAGCAGATGATTCATTACTTAGATTTTGAATATTATTTTGAGTTTCACGGGCATTATTTAATTGCGCTACTGCGCTATCAAAGGCTCCCATTGATTTTGATACATTATCTTCCATATCTACCATCAAACTTCTTCCCACTGACAAAATTTTAATAAGTGGGGCAAGATCTGCTTGACTTCGTTGATCGAGCACGCCATCGCCAAAACCTGTTAATGGGTTGAGATCAATGTACATATCTGCATTAAGGGATGCGCTTCCAAATAACTCGATATTTCCAGATGCAATTAGATCTAGAGATTCAGTTTGAACAAGTTGAGCGTGATTCATTGCATCTTTAGAAAGTACAAGTTGAGCATTTGCATTTTGAACACTATCTAGAGCAGTACTCGCTTGGGCTTGGGCGTTATCTGCTTGGGCTTGGGCATCTGTTGCCGCAATTTGTGCAGCATCTGCTTGGGTTTGGGCATCTACTGCCGCGGCTTGGGCCTGATCTGCTTGGGCTAGTTGTGCCGTAGCATCTGCTGTTAGTGCTGCGGTTGCTTGTAGTGAAACCGCAAGTAAGGTTCTGGCATCTTCAATTAATTGGAGATTGGCCGCATCTGGATTTGAAATTTGAACTGCTAATAAATGCTCTAATACTGCCCTAGCTGCGTCTGCTTTAATTTGAGCATCATCTACCAAGGCTTGAGCATTTTCTGACCTTAGCGCAGCCTCTGTTGCATGACCTTTCCAATCTGCCGCTTGAGTAGCTAAAATTGCAGCTTTAGCTGCTATTTCTTGAACGGCAAGATCTGTTGCCTCAACATTAGATTGAGCCGCTGCTTGGTTACTTATCGCAAAACTTAATTGTTCTAATGCAGCATCAGCTTGGGCAAGTGAGGCTGCTAACTGTGCAGATGAGACCGCTTCTGCACTTTGTGCCATTTCTTGAATGTTTTGTGCTTGAGCCTGGACCTCTACTGCCTGAGTCTGGGCTACTTCAACATTACTTTGGGCGACAACAACTGCTTCCTGTGCGGAAGTTGATTGGGTTTGCGCATGTTGAAGATCGGCGGCAACCCCTGCTAAATCAAGTTGAGTAGCTACATAAGCCGCTTGAGATGCAACTGCCTGCACTTGAGCATTTGTTGCTGCACTCTTCAAAAGATCTACTTGTTCTTGTAATCGAGCTAATCGCTCAGCGTTTGCCTGCGCTAGAGCTATGGAGTTTGCAGCATTTCTTTCCGTATTAGCTAAATCTGCCGTTGCCTCATCGATAACCCATGCCTCAACTGCATTTGGATCCGCTGCTTGATCGGCCACTAATTGAGTGACCGCACTTTGTGCTACAGCCAGATTTGCTTGCGCAACAACCACCTGCGCATTTGATAATCGAACCTGTTCTTGAGTCGTTGTCGCAAGACGTGAGATTACATTTACCTGACTTGCAGCCTTAACTGCATAATCTTTTGTCGCAACAGCTTGCACTCTCGCCGCCGCAAGTGCAGCATTTGCAGCCTCTTGTACTGAACTGAGAATATTTACTGCAGTTGCGGCAGCTTGTGCCCCGCTTTGAGCCGTAGCTAAAACTGAAATTGCATCGGCAACTGTGGCATTTGATTGAGCAATCAGATTCTGAGCATGACTACTTGCCGCTCCTAATTGATTTTGAGCTTGTACTAAATTCTCTTGTGCAGCCGACACATTGTTTTGAGCCGTGGTTGCGATTGCACTTGATGCTTGAACAAAATCTTGCGCTTCGACCAAATAACCTCTAAAAGTCGTTGCCGCTTCTTGCGCATTAGTAGCCATTTGTTGCGCTTCGTCGCTAAGGCGTTGAATTACCTGCGAATTACTTTCCCACCAAGCAGCTTCATTTCGTTGTAAAAATGCTTGTCCGCGTAATGCCTCTGCCGTTGCTGCAGCATTACTTTCCAATGCGATGGCATCATCAATTACTTGCTGATTAAATGAATCTGTTTGAGCTTGGGCCGCTGTTAATTGCAGAAGTACATTTTGAGCAGAGTTTGCTTGTTCTTGTGCAGTAGCTGCATTAGCCAATGTTGTTAAATAATCATCTTGGGCTTGCTGGGCATTTACTTGAGCTTGTGCTGCATTTGCTGTCAAAATCCCTGCCAGGATAGCTGTATCTTGGGCTGCAGCAGCGGACGCATTACTTACATCTTGAAGACTGTTGTGAGCTTCAATAGCATTATTTAATTGTGCTGAAGCATTAGTAAAAGCGTCTACTGATATCGCTACATTATTTCCTACATTGGCCATGTAATCTCTTAAAACTGTCAATACTTCAGGGAGTGAGGAAATATTTCGCTCAAGTACATTAGCGATCAATACGGGGTTTACAACTGTGAGTGGCAAAATAAAATCCGAGGGAGTATTCCATTCTTTTACGATCTCATCAGGAACCCCACAGATTGCAACTACAGGTTCAAAATTATCAATTTCTGCTTGAATAATTGCATCTTTAGCAGCTGCCAGTAGGGCAGTTGCCTCTTGAACAGCTGCATTTGCAGCATCCACTTGAGCTACTCTATCTGCTGCTTGGGCTTGTGCATCTTCGGCTTGGGCTTGTGCACTCGCTACTTCACTTGTAAGGGTAATTACTGCGGCTTGTGCAGTATCTGCCTGAGATTGAAGTGTTTGAGCAGTTGCTGTCAACTCTTCTGTTGCGGTTTGTGAAAAAGAGAGTAAAGCCCTTGTATCTTCAATTAATTGGAGATTAACTGAGTTTGAACTTTGAATTGCTAGTAATTGTGCTAAAACTTCCTCAGCCGCTACTTCTTGATTTCGAGCATCGTTTGCGAAAATTGCAGCACTCTCTGATCGTGTACCAGCCGCTGAAGCAAGGGTTGAAATTTGCATCTCTTCAACAAATAACGCAAGGTACCTACTCTGTGTTTCCTGACTGCGATTATCCAAAATCAATATTTCCGACTCAATAGAAGTTTTGTTAACTTGGGCCGTTGTTAATTGTTCCATTGCAGCAGCAGCTTGGGCGAGTGCGCTTTCTAACTCTGCCGCTGATAGAGCCGATAGCTCCTCTCCCATTGCTGCAGTTTTTTCGGCCTGAGCTCTGACAGCCTCTGCCTGAGATACCACTAAAGTTAAATAATTTTTAGTGTTCACAACCTCTTGCTGCACAAAAGTTAAGTCGGCTTCTGCCTTAGTTAGACCCTCTTGAAATTTTGATATTTCAATCGTACTAGCGTTATATGCGGCCAACAGTGCCGTAGCGGTCGCTTGATCTGAATCTGCCTGAGCCCGAAGATTTGCTGTTGAACTCTGCACAGTCTGATTGGCTGTAATCATCGCATCAAGTTGAGTCTTGAAGCTTGCGACGACTCCGGTATGCATACTGTTCGTCATTCCGTTATTGGCCAACCACACGAGTTGCGTTTTCCCATACTCCCATAGGCTATTTTGTCTGCTAATTTGATCTTCTGAATATTTAGTCGCTGTTGCTTGGGTAGCCACTTGGCGAGCGCTAGCTTCTGCCACCGCCCTTGCTTGATCTGCTTGAACTCTCGTTTGAGCAGCAGAGTTTTCTGCAGCAGTCAGCATTGTCGCCATTGTATTTCTTACAGCCTCAGCAGCTTCAGCACCGGCCACTACAGTATTTAGTGCTGCTTTAGCGTTGATAACTACCTGGCCTGCTGAAGCAATCATACTCTGGGCCTGATCATTTGCCGCTGTTAAATTACTTTGATTGTTCTGTACAGCAACTTGCGCATTCTCCACATTCATTTGAGCCGTATTTACTTGATCTTTTGCTTGTTCAACAGAAGCTACAACCTGTGCAAGAACTGAACCGTAATTTGCTTTGACAATTAATGCTACATGTTCTTGCAAATCAGAGTTTGCAATATCAAGATTTGTTCGCACTTCTTGAACTCTTTCATTCAAACGAGTCACTTCTTTTTGTTGTGCATCTGCCTCAATCCGCAATGCCACAGCGGTTGCTTCTGCATTCTTTTCAATTGCCGTAGCATCATCAATGATCTTTTGATCAAATTTACCCGAAGCAGTTTGGGGATCTGTTAATTGAGTAAGTACAGTTCGAGCAGCAGCTGCTTTATCTTGCGCGCTTGTTACATTGAGAGCTGCCTCTGCAAAATTACTTTGGGCTAGCTTCGCAGATAATTCAGCTTGGGCGACGGCCGCCGCCAAGGCATTGACTTTGGACTCTGCTTCGGCAACTGCTGCCGCTGATGCATTACTTTGATTTTTAACATCATCTCGAACTGCCATCGCAGTATCTAATTGTGCAACTGCATTCTCAAAAGCTTGTGTTGCATTTTTTAACCCAGCGCCTGCACTTGTAATGGAGGATGAAATATTTGTACGTATTAAATTAGATGAATCGATACCTTGTGTCGTTGTAGTTATGGGTAATGGGGATAGATCAAAGACTGTGCCATCAGTATTAATTAGCTTTCCAGCAACATATCTACCTGAAATATTTAAAGTAGTCATAATAATTCCCCTTACATCGCAGTGAGTTTGATCTCAAACCCCTTTATAGATGCCGGAGGATTAGGCTCCCCTTTATCTAATTAGTCGACAGTCTTTACTATAATTAGGGGTAGCGATAGCCCTCCGGCGGGGAAACCCTACATATTGAAGCACTGGAGTTACTCAAGGTGGGGGTTTCCCTACATCGTGGGTAGTGCTGCCAGCGCTGCTTTGTAATCAGTAAGGATTCGAGCCTCTCCGGGGCCGTTCACAACTGACCAACGGATGGTTCCGCTCTTATCAATTACAAAGGTTCCACGAGTAGCAAAACCACGCTCTTCTTGAAATACGCCATATTTTTTGGCAACTTCACCATGTGGCCAGAAATCAGCAAGCAATGAAAATTCATATTTTTCGGCATCTGCAAATGCTTTAAGTGAGTACATCGGATCGCACGATATTGCTAACAACTCAACTTGATCATTTTGGAATGGCGCTAAATCATCACGAAGCGCACAAAGTTCGCCGGTGCAAATTCCTGAAAATGCAAATGGATAGAAAAGAACTACAACATTTTTTTTGTCGCGGAAGGAGGCAAGTGAAACTTTCTGACCATGCTGATTTGTTAATTCGAAATCTGGTGCGACTGAACCGACCGCTGGTGAACTCATTTAATACTCCTTATTTGATTGCTACTGCTTAATGTAAAGGACTCGAAAAGTTAAAGGCTAATTACATCTTAAAGGCTTTAGCGCCGTCCTGCCTTCGGAGCCATCAACTTGGTTGCGCTCCAATCGGAACTGACCGCGAAAGATGAAGCTTGTGCCAAACCTGCAGTTGGAGCACTATCTTGAATATCACTTGGTTCGACATGTCCTGGCCGGCCCATTTTTGGAGTTAATAACCAGATGATGCCATTAACTGCTAAAAAAGTTAACGAGTCAACGAGCGCATCCACTAAATCGCCATCTTCTTCTCGCCACCAAAGAAGTACAACATCTACAACTTCACCATCATCATCACCCACTGGTTGATTTCCGGAAGTTGCGAAAATTTCTTTACGTAATTCTTGATCACAATCACTATCTTCCCCGATCTCAAGAATCAGGTCTCCTGAATTGATACCCAACCGGGTAATCATCCCCGTGCTACTCACTCACTTCCCTTCGATCGGTAGCGGCGCTGTGCCGCTGGTTTCAACAGGAGTAGTCCACTACCCGAAGCGGGGATTGGCAAGTCCTTTTGGGCGAAAAGCCAAGAAAATGCTGAAATAGGAGTGAATGTGACCTATCGCAAGAAAAGGGGGAGAATACTCCGCGAAGGCTTATTTAGTTGAAGCCTAAGTTGACATGGTTGACATGGTTTACATGGTTGGAATGATTGGGGGCGACGCATGAGCGAGCAGGAACCCGGCGCGGCCGATATTCAAATGATTGATCAACTTGTTGATATCGATCCAGAAGAAACAGCTGAATGGCATCAATCTCTCGATGCGGCACTAGAAACTGGCGGACCAGTTAGAGCCCGGTACTTATTATTGAGTTTGTTGCAACATGCACACGAGAAATCAATTTCCGTTTCTAATCTGCGCACCACTGATTACATCAACACCATTCCCCCACATCTCGAGCCAGAGTTTCCAGGTGATGAAGCTCTAGAGAGACGGATACGTGCATTTATTAGATGGAACGCCGCGATCACTGTTCACCGTGCACAACGACCAGGTGTTGGAGTGGGCGGACATATCTCTACTTATGCATCATCTGCATCACTTTATGAAGTTGGCTTTAACCATTTCTTCCGCGGAAAAGATCATCTAGGTGGTGGAGATCAAATTTTTTATCAAGGGCATGCAAGTCCTGGAATGTATGCACGTGCATTTTTAGAAGGACGGTTTACCGAACATCAGATGGATGGCTTCCGTCAGGAGTTATCCCATGAAGGTGGAGGACTTTCTTCTTATCCTCATCCAAGATTGATGTCAGATTTCTGGGAGTTCCCAACTGTTTCAATGGGTCTTGGTCCTATCAATGCGATTTATCAAGCACGTTTCAACCGTTACTTACATGGTCGTGGAATTAAGGATACTAGCGAACAAACTGTCTGGGCTTTCCTTGGCGATGGTGAAATGGATGAGCCGGAAAGTGTTAGCGCATTGTCGCTTGCTGGGCGTGAAGGTTTAGATAACTTGGTTTTTGTTATCAACTGCAATTTGCAAAGACTTGATGGTCCGGTTCGTGGCAATGGAAAAATTATTCAAGAATTGGAATCTATTTTTGGTGGCGCTGGCTGGAATGTCTTAAAAGTTGTCTGGGGCCGCGAATGGGATGAGTTGTTGTCTCAAGATCGCGAAGGCGCATTACTTGATTTAATGAATTCAACTCCAGATGGAGATTTCCAAACTTTCAAATCTGAAGATGGCGCATTTATTCGTGAAAATTTCTTTGGCCGAGATCCACGTACTGCCGCAATGGTTGCTAACTGGAGTGATGAAAAGATTTGGAATTTAAAACGCGGTGGCCATGATTACAAGAAACTGTATGCGGCTTACTCGGCAGCAACTCAGAAAAATGGTAAACCAACTGTAATTCTTGCGAAAACAATTAAAGGCTGGACTTTGGGTTCACATTTCGAAGCCCGAAATTCAACTCACCAAATGAAAAAGATGACGCTCGAGGATTTGCGCGAATTTAGAGATCGCTTAGCAATTCCCTTAACTGATGAGCAGTTAGATCCAAAAACTCCGTCCTACTACCACCCAGGTAAAGATTCTCCTGAATACAAGTACATGATGGCAAGACGTCAACTACTTGGTGGCTCTATGCCACATCGCCGTAATGCTTCCCGCGCTTTGCCACAACCCCCAGATGAGAGTTATGAATCTGTAAAACGTGGATCGGGCCATCAAGAAGTCGCTACCACCATGGCATTTGTTCGATTGTTAAAAGATCTAGTTAAAGTTCCGGAACTCGGTAAACGTATTGTGCCGATTATTCCTGATGAAGCGCGAACTTTTGGAATGGATTCCCTCTTTCCAACGTTAAAAATCTATTCTCCTCATGGTCAAAAATATATTTCAGTGGATCGCGAATTGATGCTCTCTTACAAAGAAGCAACAAATGGCGTTATCTTGCATGAAGGAATTAATGAAGCAGGATCAGTCGCATCATTTACCGCCGTTGGTTCTTCTTACTCAACACATGACGAGCCGATGATTCCGATTTATATCTTCTACTCGATGTTTGGTTTCCAGCGCACAGGTGATGCTTTTTGGGCTGCTGCAGATCAACTTTGCCGCGGCTTTGTTATGGGTGCTACAGCAGGCCGCACCACATTAAATGGTGAAGGCTTGCAACATGAAGATGGGCATTCACATTTGCTGGCTTCCACAAATCCAGCGGTGGTTTCTTACGACCCAGCATTCGGATACGAAGTAGGACACATAATTAAAGATGGGTTGAAGCGGATGTATGGCGAAGATAGTGAAAATATCTATTACTACATCACCATTTACAACGAGCCTTATGTACAACCGGCAGAACCAGAAAATGTGGATGCTGACGGAATTGTCCGCGGAATTTACAAGTACCAAGCCGCTGCTGAAAAAAGAGATTTAAATGCTCAACTTTTGGCATCTGGTGTCGGAGTTAACTGGGCGATCAAAGCTCAGAAATTACTTCTTGAGGATTGGGGAGTTGCTGCTGATCTCTGGTCAGTTACCTCTTGGAATGAATTACGTCGTGACGGTCTAGAAGTTGATCGTCACAACATGATGAACCCTGAATCACCTCGTACTGCATACATCACCACAAAATTAGCGGGCAGTGTTGGGCCAGTGATTGCAGTAAGTGATTTCATGCGTGCCGTTCAAGATCAAGTGGCTCCTTGGGTTGCTAATCCATTTACCTCATTAGGAACTGACGGATTTGGTTTATCTGATACTCGGGGCGCTTTGCGTCGTCATTTCCGCGTTGATGCTGAATCGATAGTCGTAGCGACTTTGGCGGCACTTGTTCGCGAAGGAAAAGTTCAAGTTGCAACTCTTCGAGCCGCTCTTGATAAGTACGCACTTCACGACATCATGGCGGCAGATCCAGGCAACACTGAAGGTTCTGGCTAGATCTTTTTCTAACCCTACTTTTAGCTCTCTTTTCGTAAAAAGGCTCCAACAAATAGAAGCATCACGCAAGGGACTAATAAAGCAACTGTCACCGAGGTTAATTGTGCGGTGAGTGAAACTATTGTCTTTGATACAAAAACTATTAATGTATTTACTGAATTTAACTGGGCAATCACAACACTTGCTGGCAATTTGGAGCGTTTTGTTGCTTGTGACACAAATATCGACCCAATAAATGAACATCCGAGTCCACCAATTAAAAATCCCACACTTGCGATTCCGACTCCAGCCCAAACTGAATAATCAGATACCCACCGACCCGTGACAGTTCCGATAGCCATTCCAACTCCGCCTATTACTCCGCCCCACTTAACCAATTTCACCATCGAATACTTTTTCTCAAATCTTGCGTATTCAAGTTGGCCGACAATAATTCCAATGGTGAAGATAAAAAATGGAATTACTGCCAAAGATTTAGATAAACCTAATTCTTCACGAGTGTAAATCGAAGCCCAATCTCCTGCAGAGAACGCGAGGAGTGAGCCAAATAGCAAACCTAAATTTACGACCCAGTCGATTTTAAAGGAAGTGAAAAATTGCGCAAACCTCACGGCATCTCTTGCTGCATCACTTTTATTTGCTGGAACTAAAATAATATTCAGCTCTTTGACTATATAAAGAAGTAGTAAAACTGATATTGCTGAGATAACGCCTGCATGGATTTGCACTGATGTAAATCTTGCCGCAATTCCTGCCAGTAAAGTTGTGGCCAGAGTTCCAACTGCAAAAAAACCCGACATTTTAGGAAGGTAACTTCTTTTCAACTCTTTTTCCATGGCTATTGCTTGTGCTGTAATTGCAGTGTTGAAGGCAGAGATACTTCCACCAATTGTCATGTTAAATAGAAGGAAATAAACTGGACTTGTTATCCAAGTAATTGCAGCAATCGCTGAAAACATCCATATTCCAGAAATTATCAGAACGATTCGAACGCCGTAAGCATGAACCACATGACCAATTATTAAAAGCGCAAAGAAAACCCCGAATGCGCCTGTGCTGATAATCGTGCCAAACTCACCATTACTTAAACCCAGGTTTTGTTTTACTTCAGAAAATCTAGGGATCCAAGACATAATTCCCAATCCAAAGGTGAAATAAAGCATGGCAAAAAGTCGACGATGTCTTTTAGTGATTGGATTCATTAGAAAAGTGCTTTCGATAGGGCTGAACGGGCTGCGGTCAGGATTGGTTCGGTTGGGGCGAAGTTTTGAAAAAGTTCCAAAAGATGAGTGCGGGCGATATCGCGCTGTGCTCCTTGATTACTTGAGATAAATTGAATCAGGCGATCTAACGCTGCCTCTGCTTGTCCTGACAAAATCTCAAAATCTGCAGCCAATGCTTGGGCTTTCGCATCTTCCGGATTGGCAAGGACGGCCGCTTGGGCCGCAGTTACATCTGCTAACGAAGTACGTAGTAACAATTTTGCGTTTGCTAACCCTTGGGTCACTTCGGGATCTCCTGGTTTGCGCGCTAATACTTTTTCAAAGGTTGTAATTGCACCTTGAAAATCTCCATCTTCTAAAGCCTGGTCTGCAATTACTAAATCAGGATCATCGGGAATTACTTGCTCATTTGGAACGCCATTTGATATTCCATTCACTCCTTGCTCGGCAGCGAGTTCAACTACTTTGTTTAACACAACTTCAAGTTGATCGGCAGGAATCATTGAATCAAATAACGGTGCAACTTGTTCGGCAATAATTGCCATAACTGTTGGGATAGTTGCAACACGTAACGCTTGTGCAACTGCAGGTTGGGCATCAGCATTTAATACCGCCAACGACCATCTCTGTGATGCTTCGTTATATTTACGATGTAGTGCTTCTAACGCTTGAACTAGTAATTTAGATTCTTCACTTCGAGGCGACCAAACAACCAAAATTACTGGAACTTGTTTTGAGCCAGGAATAATCTCTTTCACCAGGGAGTTTTCATCAACATCGCGGCGAGCGCTACCACCTGCACTTACGGAATCTTGAGTGGGTGTCTTTTTAGCGGCTAAAGCACTTAGGTCTATCGCTCGGTTAAATTGCTGCGGCAATCCACCCGAAATACTCACCCCGCTATCCTGCCACCGATTTGCGCCATTTGCGATGGTTTTCGACCGCGCCTAAAATTTCATTAACACCAATATTTTCTTGCGCTGATGCAATTAAGATTTCTGGTTTCCAGCCATCAGTACGTGGTGATAATTCGATTGATCTCGCTAATTCAGATGCCACAGATTGAGCCCCAGCTAAATCTCGGTCACTCTTATTGATTACGTAGATATCACCGATTTCTAAGATCCCAGCTTTTGCTGCTTGAACTCCATCACCCATGCCAGGTGCCAGTAAGACAATTACAGTGTCTACATACTTCATAATCTCAACTTCACTCTGACCAACTCCAACTGTCTCAACAATAATTTCGGTAAAGCCAGCGTTGGCCACTAATGCGATTGCTTGTGGAGTTGCGGAAGCTAATCCGCCTAAATGCCCCCGCGATCCCATCGAACGTATGTAAACCCCATCATCCAAGTAATGCTCTTGCATCCGAATTCGATCCCCAAGTAGCGCGCCTCCAGTAATTGGCGAAGATGGATCAACTGCTAAAACCCCAACTAAATCCCCACCTCTGCGGATCGCCTTCACCAATGCTGAAGTAATAGTGGATTTACCAACTCCAGGGGAACCAGTTATGCCGATACTCCGGCTCTTTGAGTGACCTTCTGCCACCAGTTGATCGGGCAATTTCCCGCCATCTTCAACCCATGAAATTGCTTTTGCTAAAGCGGGTATATCAAGGGCAATCTCGCCACGAGCAAGCGCTTCGCTATCAAAAGCCGGGTCTGGACTCACATATGACACGATACGACGCTATGAACGCTTTTGCGAGTCAACCACCGATCATTCCAAACATTCCTGGGATTCTAGGCTTTGACCATGTGGGTGTAGCAGTTGCAGATTTAAATGAGGGCATTACTTTCTATCAAAACATTTTTGGTGCGGTCTTACTTCATCAAGAAATTAACTCTGCGCAAGGGGTGCATGAAGCGATGCTCTCTATCGGCACTACTGGTAATTCGACTTTGCAATTGTTAGCTCCCCTAACTCCCGAATCACCAATCGGAAAATTCTTAAGTAAAAATGGCCCTGGAATTCAACAACTGGCACTTACCGTAAAAGATCTACAAGCGGCTATGGATGCCGCAGTTGATCTAGGAATTAGAGTATTAAATCCAGCACCAGTGGTTGGAAGTAAAGGAGCACTAATTAATTTCTTGCACCCAAAAGATTGCGGCGGAGTTCTTATCGAACTCGTTCAAGCAAAGTAAATTTGTTAGAGTCCTTAGGGTCATTAGAGTCACTAAAGTCTAAGCGCGTTGTAATCCAGTCTTCCCGGTAACACATCTGCAAAATATGATGCGGCGGCTGTTGGTAAACCAACATCTTCACCGGCTCGTTCATTAAGAAACCAGCGATGTTCTAGCACTTCGTGAAACAACTGAGCCGGTGGTAATTTTCCACGCAATGAATCAGGCATCGAACTCATAATTGGGTTGAAGATCTCTCGTTGCCATTTTCTGGCAGTTTCACGCTCTGGTGGAAGCGGTGTTGATTCGCGCGCTCGATATCTATCGAAAGAGGCCAAGATTCGCTTTGCCTGCAACTCCTCCGCTTCTAGCCCAATCAAATTTCGTAAACGGTTTTGGTGGTAACCGGCAGCAACCAATTTTGGTTGGAAAATTAAAGCTTGCTTAGCACCATCAAGTGAAACTGAAACTTCTTCTACGGCAAAACCTAAATCTTGCAGAGCGCGCATCGCCCGTTCTACTGCTTTACGATCATTTGGATCTAACTCTTGCTTCTCTTTCAACATCGCCCAAAGTCTGCGATAACGTTTGACTACTGCTTCACTTGAACGGATCGGATCAATTCCTGGGTGCAGCAATCCACCGGATGCTAAATCATCCAACTCTGCAGCCACATTAAAGAGGGCAATCTCTAAATCATGCTCTCGCTGACCATTGGATAAGTGTTCATGAAATTCACCAGTTTCAGCATCTACTAAATAAGCAGCAAAACCATCACCATCGCGCCGAAATAAGGTATTTGAAAGCGAGCAATCTCCCCACCAAAATCCCAATAGATGTAATCGAACTAATAAAAGCGAAAGTGCGCTTGCCATAGTCTCGATCTCATGCGGAGTCACATTTCGCGTCAAAATAATTCGGTAAGGAAGTGAGAATGGCAGGTATCGAGTAACGATAATTGCCGGAAGTGGATCCCCTGTTGCACTTTTGCGGCCATCAACAACTGCAATTGGTTCAACTGATGGAGCAGATCTATTTGCCAGTTCACGAAGATGTGCGTACTCACGTTTTGCGAATTCGGGGACAGTTTCCTTAATTGCAAAAACTTCTGCTTTTTCAGGTGTGCCTACATTTACAAGCCGAACCACATGCCGTGAAATACCGCGCTGTGCACCAAGTTCGGCATCTTCCTCCCACTGTTCTAATGGGAGTTCCCATGGCAATGAGGTCAATAAGGCGATCTCTTCTCCGGAACCTAGAATCGTCAACGCCATAGCCATATTCTCGCCTATTTAAGTTAACGGGAGTTAAACTCACCCTTATGGCCTCAAAATCTGGCGCAGATTCATCATATGGTGAGCCTGGTGCTCCATTTAATCAAAGCCATCCCTTCTACTTTGGTTTTATCGCAGCTCTCGGAGCGCTGAGTGCGATAGTTCTGATGCGTGCGCTTGCTTCAGTAAGTCAAGTTTTCGTACTGCTCGTTGTAGCAATGTTTTTAGCTATGGGATTAAATCCCGCAGTTGAGGCAATTAGAAGACGTGGGTTAAAAAGATCAAATGCCGTTGCTGTCGTGTTCGCTTGTGTCATTGGATTTGTAATTCTCTTTGGATATTTGGTTATTCCACCGATCGTTTCTCAGAGCAATCAACTTATCGCTTCCTCGCCAGAATTATTAAATAACTTAACTAAAAATCCAACAATCGCACATTTGAATGAGCAGTATGGAGTTATCGATACTCTGCAAAGTAAGTTGCAACTCTGGATCAAAGATGGAAAATTTGTATTGACAGCTTTTGGTGGAATCGTTGGAGTTGGAAAATCAGTATTGTCTGGAGCATTTTCAGCACTAACAATTATCGTACTGACTCTTTATTTTTTAACTTCACTTCCGCAGATCACTAAGATCGCTTACCGCTTGGCTCCAGCTTCGCGTCGTGAGAGAATTGCAAATATCTCAGATGCAATCATCGCTCGAATTGGTACTTTTGTCGGAAGCCAAGTTTCAATTTCTGCATTAGCAGCAGTAGTGATGTTTGTGGTCGGAGAAATACTCCGAATTCCTTATGCAACTTCAATTGCCATGGTCGTTTTTGTTGCTGCTTTAATCCCTCTAGTTGGCCATTTTATCGCGGGATCAATTTTTACAATTGTGGCCACTGCTCAAACCCCAACTACTGGTTTAGTGGCATTTATTATTTATGTACTTTACGTACAAATTGAGAATTACATAATTGCACCCAGAATCATGAAGCGTTCTCTCTCAATACCTGGAATAGTTACTATTGTTTCCGCGTTAATTGGAACCTCGCTTCTTGGATTAGTTGGCGGTTTGCTTGCAGTCCCAGTTGCCGCTGCGGTTATTTTGATTTTAGAAGAGGTAGTTTTCCCACGTGCCGAGAAAAGTTAATACTCTGTAGGTAGTGGGGCTTTGGCGGGATTCACAATTTTAGTAATTTCATTTAACACCCGATAAACATACGGCTCGCCCACCCAAAGATGCTTTGCTCCATCAACAGCAATGATTTCAATCTGTGTTAGCGGCTCAAAAGCAGTTATCGCTTCTTTTGGCTTCAAGTAATCATCAAACTCTGGAACAAGAGCAATAACTGGCCGACCATCATCTGCCCACCATTGCAGATCACTTAATTTTGCAGTACGTAATGGAGGACTAAGCAAAATCAAACCTTTAACTCGCGGATCTCTGGCATGACGTAGAGCTAAATCTGTTCCGAAAGACCAACCAACTATCCAAAGATTTTGCGAATCAGAATTATCAGAATTAGTTGCTGCAAAATCTATTGCTGCTTGCACATCATAGATTTCGCCATCACCATTTTCAAAATGTCCATCGCTACGACCAGCTTCACTCTCTGTTCCCCGCGAGTTGAAACGCAAGATAGTTAAATCAGCTAACTCGGGCAAACGTGCTGCGGCTTTACGGAAGATATGACTATCCATCATTCCTCCGGCCGTTGGCAGAGGGTGCAGCATCACCAGAGTTCCAGCACTAGGTTTTGTGGGTCTCAGTGGTCGTGCGATTTCGGCGACTAAGTTCAAGCCATCAGAGGTCAACAACTTAAATGGTTCACGAAGTGCTGGGAGCACAGTGCTTGCTCTGATCAGTTCGGTCATTCTCTAATTATGCGCTAACACAGATAAGGAAATTACTTATTTATTGCTTTATTGCTGAAAAGTGTGACGAACTGAGATGATTAGCAGATGTCCCAAACCGCAGATTCAACTTTTGCGACCCACTACCCGGCAACTGGTGCTGTTTTCGCAAATTATCCAAATACTTCAGCGAACCAGGTTCAAGAAGCTATCGAGCGCGCTCGTAAATCCCAAATTTGGTGGGCCTCCCAAAGTGGCCACAGTCGCCGGAAAATTCTCTTGGCTTGGAATCAGCTTTTAACAAAACGTATTGACGAGGGTGCTCAATTAGTTTCTGCCGAGACGGGAAAACCATTTAGCGATGCGAAACTTGAAACCTCACTTGCAATTGGCCATCTGGGTTGGGCGGCACGCAAAGCCAGCTTTTACTTGAAAACCACTAACCGCTCACCTGGATTGTTGATGGCAAATATGTCTGCGCAAGTTGAGCGATCTCCATTTGGCGTTGTCGGCATTATCGGTCCATGGAATTATCCAATTTTCACCCCAATGGGATCAATCGCTTACGCATTAGCTGCAGGGAATACGGTGGTATTCAAACCCAGTGAATACACACCTGCTGTTGCAATATGGCTTGAAGCAACGCTTCGTGAAGTACACCCTGAGCATGATCTTTTAACAATAATTCCGGGTTTGCCAGAAACTGGAAAATTTTTAACGGCAGCCACATCTGGAGTAGATAAAATTTCATTTACTGGATCTACCGTGACTGCAAAAAAAGTTGCTGCTGTTTGTGTCGAGAAGATGATTCCCTTTGTACTTGAATGCGGTGGTAAAGATCCAGTTATTGTTGATAAAGATGCAAACTTAGCTCTAGCCGCCGAATTTACATTGTGGTCTGGGATGTCAAACGCCGGTCAAACATGCATTAGTGCAGAACGGGTATATGTGCATGAAGTAGTCGCTGATAAATTTATAGAAATATTAAAATTTAAAGCAAATGCAATATCCGCAGGTGTCAATTATGGACCCGCAACCATGCCTCGTCAGTTAGATATCATTCAATCTCATATTGATAGCGCTCTACATGATGGCGGCTCAGCAATTGTTGGCGGATCAGAGTCAGTGCATAAGCCTTTTGTAGATCCAGTAATTATTTGTGAAGTAGCTGAATCTTCACCTGCGATCACCGAAGAAACTTTTGGACCAGTCTTGATTGTAAATCGCGTTCCAACTATGGATGAAGCAATAAAAAGAGCTAACGCCACCTCATACGGTTTGGCTGCTGCTGTTTGGTCTAAACACCATGGTCATGAAATTGCCACACAACTCAGATGTGGCATGGTTTCTATCAATTCAGCAATCTCCTTTGCTGCTATTGCATCATTGCCTTTTGGTGGTGTTAAAAATAGTGGAATGGGGCGAATTCACGGGCCTGAAGGATTGCTTGAATTTACGTATCCACGCTCAGTTGTAAAACCATACTTTCAATTACCTTTAAAATTTACTACATTTAATAGAACTGCTCGAGCAGATAAAATAATTACCGGAATTGTAAAATTGTTGCATGGGAAAAGTATTGGATAAATTATTTAGTAGTTAATATCTTGGGGCCTTACGAGTTCGTTCAATCTTTGGTGCCCGGCGATTGCGAGATTCCCAACAAGGTGTATGCCAGTGTCGTCTGGTTTCTGCATCATCCTCAACCCAAGCAACAACATGTGGCGTGCCCATCCGTATCTCTTGATCGCAACCTGGGCAGCGATAAACTTTGCTGGAACTAGAGCCGGTAATTCTTCTTACACGGTAACCATCTTCAAGGGTTTCATTGGATGGATTTATTTCACGCTCGCCATCATCATCACTAGGGGCACGGCGATGTTTACGAGGGCTCACTCTCCAATTCTTACCTACTTTCCACTTCTTATGAATCTGGATTACCCCCCGCCTTGCCGATATGGCAAAGTAGGGAGTGTGAGTTCAACTTCCTCAGCCATTGAAGTCCACGGACTCTTGAAGAGCTACCCGAATCATGTTGCAGTAGCCGGAATCGATCTTGAAGTTAGAAGTGGCGAGATATTCGCACTGCTTGGACCCAATGGTGCCGGGAAAACTACAACGGTAGAGATCCTAGAAGGCTATCGATCCCGTGATGGCGGCTCGATATCTGTGCTTGGAGTAGATCCCGCCAATACTGATCTTCGGGCATGGAGAAATCGAATCGGAATCGTTTTGCAATCCACAAAAGATGCGGCTGATTTAACTGTTGAGGAAGCAATCTCACACTTCGCTGGTTATTACTCCAATCCGAAAGATGTAGATCAAGTAATAACAGCGGTTGGATTGAGTGAAAAACGTAAAGCCAAAGGTGAACAACTTTCTGGTGGGCAACGCCGCAGGTTGGATGTCGCACTTGGGATTCTTGGCAATCCGGAGCTGCTCTTTTTGGATGAACCAACTACAGGGTTTGACCCTGAAGCCAGACGAGCCTTTTGGGATTTAATTCGCCAACTCAAAAATGATGGCACCACAATTTTAATGACTACTCATTACTTAGATGAAGCCGAGGCGCTCGCTGATCGATTAGCAGTAATGACAGATGGGAAAATCCTGGAAGTTTCTACGCCAGCATTACTTGGTGGGCGGGCACGGGCAAAAGCTCGAGTAAGTTGGAGTGAAAATGGAAAAAGTAATTTGGAGTTAACTGATTCCCCTACTCAATTTGTTAATCAGTTGAGTGTGCGCATAGGCGGAGAAATTCAGGAGCTTTCGGTAACCAGACCAAACCTTGAGGATATATATCTTGAAATGATTGGTGAAAAAGTATGAGCCAATCAAAATTGCCCAGCACTTTAAAAATTGGAATTAGCCGCGGATTTTTAGAAGTAAAACAGTTTATGAGGCAACGTGAGTCAGTCGTTTTTACTTTGTTATTTCCAGTCCTCTTGTTACTAATTTTTGGATCAGTATTTAAAGATGAAATTGCACCAGGTGTCACATTTAGCCAGTATTTTGTAGCAGGCATGATCGCATCAGGTTTAGTTAATACTGGATTTCAACAATTAGCGATAACTATTCCGATGGAACGTGATGATGGGACTCTTAAACGCTTGCGCGGAACCCCGGCTCCGGCATCTTCATATTTTATTGGAAAAATAATATTGGTATTTGTGAGTATGAGCATTCAAGTTATATTGTTGTTAATTTTTGGAGTTCTACTTTATGGAATCGCTCTTCCTTCTGACAGTGCGCATTGGATAACTTTTATTTGGGTAATGTTGCTTGGATTAATCAGCTCAACATTGCTAGGAATCGCCTTTTCTTCCGTTCCAAAAAGTGGTCGTGGTGCATCTGCTGTGGTTTCGCCAATCGTGATCATCCTGCAATTTTTCAGCGGAGTTTTCTTTGTTTTCACCCAACTACCAAGTTGGATGCAAAATCTTGCAGCGATCTTCCCACTCAAATGGCTCACTCAAGGAATGCGCGCGGTTTTCCTTCCTGATTCATTTGCCGCTCAAGAAGTGGCTGGCAGTTGGGAGTTAGGGAAAATCGCCTTGTTTCTAGGTATGTGGTCAATCGCCGGCTTTTTCTTAGCACTTAAAACTTTCCGGTGGGAGAAATAAGTTGCTGGCGCTTCGAGTATTACTGGCTTTGGCTATTTTGTTTGGTGCGGTTCCCGCAAATGCAGTTACCAAGCCATCACCTACTCCAAAAAAGAGTGCGCCAGCCACAAAAAAACCAGTTATAAAAAAGAAAGTAGTAGAGAAGAAATCGGTCAAGAAGAAACCCGCTAAGAAAAAGGTCCGCAAAACTGCTAAACCGTTTCCAATTCCAAAAGCAGTATGGCCACCTAAAGGATTTAAATTAAGCAATGGGATTTACTACTCATCACCGCGAAGCGAGAAAGAATTAGTAGAACTTCTTACATCCAAAAAAGCACTTGCTGCAGATTTAATGGCTTGTAAAGAATTCATTTGCACAGTGATCCGGGTAGCTTCCGAAGAAAAATGTAGCGCTTGGCAATTTACCTCAAAAGTGATTACCTACGATGGAAAGCCCTTAGGGGATCTAATTTCACTGCGAAAAGGAAGTCAAGGTAAAATTGTCGTCACTTACTTTTTAATAAGTAAAGAGCCACTTGAAAATAATTCTGAAATAAATCGAATTATCACTACATGTATTAGAGGGTCTGTCGTTGGGGACATACCGTCAGATGAATTTATTCCTGTCACTCCAGAAGCGATTAAGGTTGAAACGCAGAGTCCTGCAGCTCAATAACTTTTTACCTATTTGCTCCTGGCACCCAAAGTTCATCACCAATCTTTTTATTCTCATACCGTGCTAATACAAAGAGCAAATCAGATAGGCGATTCAAATATTTTGCAGTAGTTGGGTTTACACCGCCACCAAATGCATGGATCGCTGCCCATGTGCAACGTTCTGCTCTACGTGTGACAGTTCTAGCAACATGAAGAAGTGCCGCTTCCCCGGTTCCTCCTGGGAGGACAAATGAGCGAAGTGGTTCTAACTCTCCATTAAATTTATCTATTTGCTCTTCAAGATAATCTACTTGTGACTCTAAGATTCTTAATGGTTCAAAAGCCGGTGAATCAATAACTGGAGTACATAGATCTGCGCCAACATCAAAAAGATCGTTTTGAACTCTAATAAGTAAGTTGCCAACCTCTTCGCTAACTTTGCCCAACGCTATAACCACGCCGATACTTGAGTTAGCCTCATCAACTGTGGCATAAGCCTCAAGCCGTGGATCATTTTTTGAAGTTCGGCTCATATCGCCAAGGGATGTCGTACCGTCATCGCCGGTCTTGGTATAAATACGGGTCAGATTAACCATGCGCTAAGCCTATTAGGAGTGTTCGGTTCCCGTAACATCAACCATGTGAAACCAAACACTGGCCCCCAAAAAGACGGGGCACAGCCTGATTCTGGCCGAATTCAGGTTCGCGGAGGGGCCAGATTAGCTGGCTCAGTTGTCGTGACCGGTGCTAAGAATTCGGTGCTCAAATTGATGGCAGCGGCGCTATTGGCTCCTGGAGTGCACACCTTGCGTAACATCCCGGCCATCGCCGATGTTGAAATCATGGGGGAATTGCTAGCCCGGCTTGGTGCAACTTTTACCCACGATTTAGATTCAGCGATCGTTACCTTAAATATTCCAAATGAGTTAAATCATCGTGCAGATTATGATTTGGTGCGCAAAATGCGAGCATCTATAAATGTCCTTGGCCCTTTAGTGGCTCGAACTGGTTTAGCTGAAGTTGCCCTTCCAGGTGGAGATGCAATTGGTTCACGTGGTTTAGATTTTCATATCAAAGGTTTAGAACAACTTGGTGCAGTGATTTCAAATGAGCATGGCTTTGTGATTGCTGCTGCACCTAATGGATTAGTCGGTGCTGAAATTTATTTGGATTTTCCAAGTGTTGGGGCTACTGAGAATTTACTAACTGCATCGGTACTCGCAAAAGGCGTAACAATTATTGATAATGCTGCTCGAGAGCCAGATATTGTGGATCTAGGGCAAATGTTAATTTCAATGGGAGCAAAAATCAAAGGTTTGGGTTCTCCTACTTTGACAATAACTGGTGTTAAAACTTTAAAGCCAGTAGACCACACCGCAATCCCCGATCGAATTGTTACTGGGACTTGGGCGTTTGCGGCAGCTATGACAAAAGGTGACATCACGATAGTTGGAGCAAGACCAGAAGATCTTGAATTACCGCTAGATAAATTAGTTCTTGCAGGCGCAGTAGTTACGACAACTAATAATGGAATTCGAGTACATATGGAATCCAGGCCTAAGGCGGTCGATGTTGTCACGCTTCCATACCCCGGATTTCCAACTGATCTTCAACCAATGGTTATCGCCTTAAATGCAATTGCCGAAGGTTCTGCAATGGTCACCGAAAATGTCTTTGAAGGTCGATTTATGTTTGTAAATGAACTTATGCGTCTTGGAGCGGATGTGACAACAGATGGCCATCACGCCTTTGTGCGCGGAAAAGAACGGCTTTCAAGTGCTCCAGTTGCCGCCACAGATATTCGTGCAGGAGCAGCTTTAGTTCTTGCGGCCTTAGTTAGCGATGGCACCACAATTATTGAAGATGCTTTTCATATCGATCGTGGATATCCAAATTTTGATGAACAGTTACGTTCATTAGGGGCAAATATAACGCGGGTTTAATTACTTTTTCTTGTATCCAGCAGGACATTTTGGATTTGCCCCACTGACTTTCTTGTTTATTTTATCTTTTGCGCAAGAGATTACTTTTATCGCAACCACTTTCTTCGGTGCCGCCGCAACTTCGGTTTTCGCCACTTCTGTTTTTACTGCTTCTGTTTTCACTGCTTCTGGTTGAACTAACTTAACCTTCAAAGTTGGAGAAGAGAAAGTAAATCCCTCTGCGCTTAAGTAAACCCAATTTCCGTTCCGAAATAGCGAGACTGTCGATCCACGTGATTCTCCCGAGCTTCCACTAGTGATTGAGATTTCCACCTTTACGGGTACTTCTTTTACTCCGTAAAGGCATTGGACCAAATCACTTCGCATGGAAAGTCCGTAGGTCCCTAGATTCTCGGTAACGCCATCTGGAGCAAAATGTGGTGCGGCAACCCGATAATCAAGAGTTTGGCTTTCCTTGTTAAATGTTGGTGCTCCAGGTGAGTAAGCAGATGCATTTGAAGCAACAACTCCTAGTAGTCCTTTTGCTGTTGCTGCGCAACTATCTGTAGCTTCTACTACCGTGCTTGAAATTGTCCAACCTTGCGTCTTTAGTAATGCTTTCTCACCCAAGTATTGTTGCCACTTTAAGTAATTTTCAATTGCACCAACACTGCCGGAATACATTCCGGCCGCGCCGTCCAACCTTCCAACTCCCATAGTGTTTGGGGTGCCATCATCATTAAAGAAAAGCGCTTCTGGAATTTTTGCCCAATCCACCCAACCGCCTGCGATGATATTTTCAGAAGGTCCAGCTTCAACTGTTACTCGATCATATAAATTGTCAATCGGTTGACTGCTCACATTTGGTTTAACTAAACGCCCATTTAACCAACCTGTGACCGTATTTGGTAACTTCAACTTAACATTTGCTCGAGCGCCTTTTGGAAAATCCACTCGATGGTAACAAGTATTTGTGTCGTGAGCTAAGCAGCTGGGTTGGATACTTACTTGGCGCACTACCGGATCTTGGGTATTTTTATATTTAAAATTCTCTAGCCTTGGGGCTATTACTGGTGCTACCTCTGCTGAAATCGGTATCAATTCAAAATTAAAAGTTGGCTTTTGAAAATCCCAGAAGTTTGTACTCTTTTTTGCATACGTTGTGACGCTTCCCCTGAGTAAATATCTCTTTGTAGCGGCCCCAGGTACATCTACCTCCCAGATCCAGGCTGATAGTCCAGCAGGATAATTTATTTTAGTTGTTGTTGCTTCTCCTGGGAAAGTTTTGGTACCCAATGGTATTTCTTGAATAGGTTTAGCGACTACTTCACTCTTGTCATCAAGAATTAGTGAGAAACTTTCAACACATCCACTCGCTGGATCCTTTGCGCAATTTCCTAAAACAGAATCAACACGAAGAGAATTCCCAAAAGTTGTTGCTGGAGCACATTTAGGGTCAGCAATGCTGGAGCAAAAATATGAAACTCCAGAATCTGACTCTCCTACTTGAGACTTAAATACTCGAATAGAGGAAATCAGCGCCATGGGCAATTCAGAACTAAAAGAAACTCCTAATTTGCTGGGGTCTTTTCGTGTAGCACCACGGCTACCTTCGGGAATGGTGGGCAAGTTTTGTTGAAACCAACCTAGTATTGAATCTGGAGGTGATTTGCTCTGAAAAGTCTCAATCCGATAAAAATCATTTCCCTGCATTAAATCTTTACTATTTACATCTTCTACAGATAAAGAATTTTCTGCACCATAAGAATTTTGCAAAGAAGTGATTGAAGTAAATGCAGCCAAAATTACTACAGCGATTCCTAAAATGCTTTTCTGCTTCATTCGGGTGTGCTTCATGCGGCTCCTTGACCTCAAGAGCAATTGTGCTACTGCTGGGCACTTTCTCCCAAGATTGAAACTCTATCTTTATTCACTGACAAAAATCCACCGTGAACAGTGAAAGTGGTAGCACTTCCATCAAGGCCTTTGATGCTTACTTCGCCGTCAACTAAAACTCCAAGTAAAGAAGTATGCCCAGGCAAAATTCCTAAATCACCATCAAGAGTTCTGGCCGAAACCATGCTCGCTTCACCAGAGAAGATGCGCTTCTCTGGTGAGACGATTTCAACGTTGAGTGACACTAGTTTTTCGCCAATTCTGCGGCACGGCGTTCAACATCATCAAGGCCACCGCACATAAAGAATGCCTGCTCTGGAACGTGGTCGTACTTTCCATCAGCAAGCGCTTCAAATGCTTCAATGGTGTCAGCAAGAGGCACGAATGAACCATCAAGACCGGTGAAGACTTTTGCAACGAAGGTATTTTGAGACAAGAAGCGCTGAATACGGCGAGCGCGACCTACGAGGATGCGATCTTCTTCAGATAATTCATCGATACCAAGAATTGCGATGATGTCTTGCAAATCTTTGTAACGCTGCAGGATTTGCTTGGTGCGGTTAGCTACACGGAAGTGCTTTTCGCCAATGTAACGTGGATCCAAAATACGTGAAGTTGAATCAAGTGGATCTACCGCAGGATAGATACCAAGTTCTGAAATCGGACGAGATAGAACTGTGGTTGCATCTAAGTGCGCGAAGGTTGTGTGTGGGGCTGGGTCAGTGATGTCATCAGCAGGAACATAAATTGCCTGCATAGATGTAATCGAGTGACCGCGAGTTGAAGTAATGCGCTCTTGTAGCTGGCCCATTTCATCAGCAAGTGTTGGCTGGTAACCAACAGCAGATGGCATCCGGCCAAGCAGAGTTGAAACTTCAGATCCAGCTTGGGTAAAGCGGAAGATGTTGTCGATGAATAACAACACATCCTGCTTTTGTACATCGCGGAAATACTCAGCCATTGTCAATGCTGAAAGTGCAACACGAAGACGGGTCCCTGGTGGCTCATCCATCTGGCCGAAGACCAATGCAGTCTTATTAATAACACCAGTTTCAGTCATTTCAAGGAAAAGGTCATTTCCTTCACGGGTACGCTCGCCAACACCGGCGAATACAGATACACCACCGAAGTTTTCAGCTACACGGTAAATCATCTCTTGAATAAGAACAGTTTTACCTACACCGGCACCACCGAATAGACCGATCTTTCCACCACGAACATATGGAGTAAGAAGATCGATAACTTTGATTCCGGTTTCAAACATCTCAGTCTTTGATTCAAGTTGATCAAAATCTGGAGCTTTGCGGTGGATTGGCCAGCGCTCTTTGATATCTAAAGATGAGGTTGGTACATCTAGTGATTCGCCAAGGGTGTTAAAAACATGTCCCTTTGTAACATCACCGACGGGTACTGAGATTGCAGATCCGGTATCGCGCACTTCTGCACCACGGACCATTCCATCAGTAGGTTGCATTGAGATTGCGCGCACTAGGTTGTTACCGATGTGCTGTGCCACCTCTAAAGTGAGCAAGCGCGTCTCGCCGCCAAGGGTGACATCAATATGGAGCGCATTAAAGATCGCCGGCATCGAATCTGCTGGGAACTCTACGTCCACAACTGGTCCGATTACGCGAGCTACGCGTCCTGCGGTTTTTGTATCTGTTGCCATCTTTACTCACTCCCTGCGTTTGCAGATGCCAGCGCGTCCGCGCCGCCAACGATTTCACTGATTTCTTGGGTAATTTCGGCTTGACGAGCCGCGTTCGCAAGTCGGGTTAATGACTTGATTAACTCATCAGCATTGTCAGTTGCTGATTTCATTGCTCTGCGGCGAGCTGCATGCTCGGAAGCTGCTGCTTGCAACATTGCGTTGTAAATACGAGCCTCAACATAACGCGGCAACAATGCATCAAGCACTGATGCTGCTGAAGGCTCAAACTCATATAGCGGCAGCGCACCACTTGGTGGAGGTGCCAAACTCTCAACTACTTCAAGTGGAAGCATCCGCTTTGCCATTGGTTCTTGGGTAACCATCGAACGGAACTCGGTGTAAACAATATGCAACTCATCAACACCATTTTTATCTGTTTGTGCATCTGCGATAAAGGCACTGATTAATGAATCCGCGATCTCTTTGGCATGTTCATAAGTTGGGTTATCGCTAAACCCACTCCATTGACCTGAGATTGCCCGGTTGCGGAAACGGTAATAGTTGATCGCTTTTCTTCCCACTAAATAAGCATTCGCTTCTATACCGCGGTTGCGAAGGAGGGAGACTAATTGATCGCCTTCTTTAATTACCGAACTTGAATAAGCACCGGCCATTCCACGGTCTGCAGAAATAATCAAAACGGCGGCGCGAATTGGCTTCTCCGATTCAGTTGTGAGTGGATGCTTAGTACTTGAAAAAGATGCCACTGCAGAAACTGCTCGGGTTAACTCATTTGCATACGGAGTCGAGGCTTGTACGCGAGTCTGAGCTTTAACAATGCGTGAGGCAGAGATTAATTCCATAGCTTTAGTAATTTTCTTCGTCGCTTTAACTGATCGCATCCGACGACGATAAATTCGAAGTTGTGCACCCATAGCTACTCTCTACCTCCCTTCATATCTAATTTCACGTTAATTTAATTTACTTCTTGGCAGGTGCAACAAAACGAGTGATTTGCTCGGCGTTTTCACCAGTTAGCGCATCCGCTGCTTTTTCTTCCAAAGCTTTTGCCTCTGAAGATACAAAGCGACCAGTAAATGCAGTGATTGCCTCGGTTAGGGCTGCGACGGTGTCATCGGTTAACTCTTTAGTACTTTCGATAACATCAATTACAGCTTTGCGATCGCGAGCTAAGAACTCTAAGAACTCAGCTTCGAAACGACGAAT
Organism: Actinomycetes bacterium; assembly: GCA_014190175.1. The sequence continues at coordinate 33,999 of BJFZ01000009.1, forward strand.
GTCAGCAACCGGAATCTTGTCTAGCTTTCCGGTAGTTCCAGCCCAGATTGATGCAACTTCTTGGGCAACTGAGAACGGGCTGTACTGACCCTGCTTCAAAAGTTCTACCATTCGCGCACCGCGCTCAAGTTGGGCTTTTGATGCAGCATCAAGGTCAGAACCGAATGCAGCGAAGGCTTCAAGTTCGCGGTACTGAGCAAGATCAAGACGCAAACGACCCGCAATCTTCTTGATTGCTTTTGTCTGTGCTGATCCACCTACACGAGAAACAGAGATACCTACGTTAATTGCCGGACGAACGCCTGCGTTAAATAGATCGGTTTAAAGGAAGCACTGTCCATCAGTAATCGAAATAACGTTTGTCGGAATAAACGCAGAGACGTCATTACCTTTTGTCTCAATAATTGGAAGTCCAGTCATTGAACCGGCGCCCAACTCATCTGAAAGTTTTGCGCAACGCTCAAGTAAACGTGAGTGTAAGTAGAAAACATCTCCTGGGTACGCTTCACGACCTGGTGGACGACGAAGAAGAAGTGAGACCGAACGGTAAGCCTCTGCTTGCTTTGAAAGGTCATCAAAAACAATTAATACATGTTGTCCGGCATACATCCAGTGCTGACCAATTGCCGAACCGGTGTATGGAGCTAAGTATTTAAATCCGGCTGGATCTGATGCAGGAGAAGCAACGATTGTGGTGTATTCCATTGCGCCAGCTTCTTCAAGTGCTCCGCGAACAGAGGCGATAGTTGAACCTTTTTGACCAATCGCAACATAAATACATTTAACTTGCTTCTTTGGATCTCCAGATTGCCAGTTTGCGCGTTGGTTAATAATGGTGTCAATCGCAACAGCTGTTTTTCCAGTCTGACGGTCACCAATAATCAACTGGCGTTGTCCGCGGCCAATTGCGGTCATCGCATCAATTGCTTTAATACCAGTTTGCATTGGCTCTTTAACAGGTTGACGTTGCACAACCGAAGGTGCCTGAAGTTCTAATGCACGCCGAGCTTCTGCTTTGATCTCGCCTTTGCCATCAATTGGTCGGCCCAATGGATCCACTACGCGACCGAGGAACCCATCGCCTACTGGAACAGAGAGAATTTCACCGGTACGACGAACGGTTGTTCCTTCTTCAATTCCGCCAGTCTCACCCAAAATAACGATACCGATCTCGCGAACATCAAGGTTCAATGCAAGACCTAAGGTTCCGTTCTCAAATTGCAAAAGTTCGTTTGTCATCGTTGAAGGAAGTCCCTCAACGCGTGCGATGCCATCGCCAGCTTCGGTGACAGTTCCGATTTCATCGCGAGCAGCCGCACCTGGGGCGTATGAGGCAACGAATTTCGCAAGCGCGTCGCGAATCTCCTCTGGTCGGATCGTAAGCTCGGCCATCAACTTCTCCTTCTAATAGGTGCTCGCACACTTTGCGCAAACACAGTTGCTGCTTTCTTTAATTTAGTTTTCGACTCAACTTACGAGCCTACGACCTGCTTCTGCTAAACGACTTACAACAGTTCCATCAATAAGTTCATCAGCAAAGCGAATTGAAATTCCGCCTACGACAGCCTTATCAACTTCGACATTTATTCGGACATTTCTGCCAACTTGTTTTGCAAGTGCAGCACTTAAGCGGCTTACTTGCGCATCGCTCATGACAGTAGCGCTCTTAACGTGAGCAATCACTTGATTGCGACGTTCGGATGCGGCTTGAGCAAAATGATTTAATCCGGCTTCTAGATTTCGCCCACGTGGGTGATCCACAAGGACTGAAATCAATGCAAGCGTTGCCGGAGTGGTTTTGCTGGAAAGTAGATCAGTTATTAAAGCGCTCTTGAGTACTCCAGTTGTGGTTGTGCGATTTGCAAGGGTGCTACGCAACTCAGGGTTTGCAGCAACAATGCTTCCGAAGCGGAAAAGTTCTTCCTCGAGGCGATCCAGGGTTCCGTCAGCATCTGCTGCTGCCGCCTGCGCTTCGACCGCTAACCACTCAATTGCATCTGATAGATCTATAGGTGAAGACCAACGCGAAGCAACCATTAAATGTAACAATTCAACTGTTGCTGGACCAATGTGTTTTGAAACTAATTGATCAACAAGAGCAACTTTGTCCTGACCACTTCTTGATGGATCTGTTAATCCGCGTCGAAGTGCAATCGATGAATCGAGCGCATGAAGAGTTAGAAAAAGCTCGCTAGATAGCGCAGTCGCTTGAGCAGTAGTAGCTCCTTGCAAATGCTTATCTAAATTAGCGCGCGCACTCGAAAACGAGGCACGGCTGCTTCCCTTCATGATCAAACTCATAACTACTTGGATCCTTCCAAATCAACAAGGAAACGATCAACTACGCGAGATTGACGTACTTGATCATCAAGAGATTCCCCGACAATTTTCGATGCAAGTGCTGTTGCAATTGCGCCGACTTCGTTCATTAGTGAGTTCATCGCTTGAGCGCGCTCAGCTTCAATTGATGATCGAGCAGCGGCGGTAATGCGGCTGGCCTCATCTTGAGCTTTGGTCCGCATCTCTTCAATAATCGCTGCACCCTCAACGCGCGCTTCTTCACGCATCTTTTGTGCTTCACCTTTTGCATCAGCAAGTTGTGCCTTATATGAAGCCAATGCGGATGCTGCTTCTTGCTGTGCTGCTTCGGCGCGTTCAATGCCACCTTGGATCGCATCAGTGCGTTCGCGGAATGCCTGTTCAAACTTTGGCACTGCTTTTGAGCGTAACAACAAGAAGAGTAAAGAGAATGCGACTAATCCAACGATGATTTCAGCAATCTGCGGAATAACTGGGCTCTTAACCGCTTCTGCATTTGCTAAAACTAAGTGGTGAACGATCATCATCTACCTCTATCTCTAAATAACTAGTGAATCTCTGGTCGTGCTCTACTTCAATACGAATGCGAGTACTAGACCGATCAATGCCAAAGCCTCTGCAAGTGCGAAGCCAAGGAATGCAATCGGTTGGAGTAGTCCGCGAGCCTCAGGCTGGCGAGCAATTCCATTTATATATGCGGCGAATACCAGACCGGTTGCGACACCTGGTCCGATGGTTGATAGGCCGAAACCTACGATAGCCATTGTGCCTGTCATTTCACTTTCCTTTCACGTAATGACCAGAGGAACCTCTAGCCAAATCTAGTTGTTGGTTAATTAATGCTCATCTGCTAAAGCGCCTGCAATATAAAGTGCGGTAAGCAAAGTAAAGATGTAAGCCTGCAGGCACTCAATACCAAATTCAAAAAATGTTAATCCAATAGCAAATCCGAAAGAAAAAATGCTTAGTATTTTCATCAAGATTGTGCTTGCTAATAAATGCTCGCCACCCATTGTGAAAACTAGGAGAAGTAAGTGGCCAGCAAACATATTTGCGAATAACCGCAGTGAGAGCGTTGCTGGTCTTACTATGAAGTAAGTCGCAAACTCAACCGGCGTCAAGATTATATAAATCCATTTTGGAACACCTGGCATGAAGCAAATGTCTTTTACATACTTTTTCAATCCATGGTGCTTAATTCCTACATAGTGATAAACAACGTATGTAAATACGGCCAGGGCTATTGGGAATCCGATTCGCGACATACTCGGAAATTGTAGAAAAGGAATAATTCCAAAGAGGTTATTACAGAGAACAAATGTGAAAAGGGTAAACAGAAAAGGTACAAAGCGCATGAACTCTGGGCCGATTACATCTTGACCAATGCTATTGCGGACAAATGAATAAACTCCTTCACCAGCAAATTGCAAACGCGAAGGAACTACTGCTGCTTTGCGTGCAGAGATAATGAAAAATGATGCAATCAAAATTACTGAAAGGGCTACTAAGAAAACAGGTTTTGAAAAAAGAATGCTGTCACCAAATATTGGTGCGAATTGAAAGTCAGCGGCACTTGGTGGCTCAAACTCACCAGAAAGCAGTGTCTCAGTTAGCAAAATCAAACTCCTCAGAAGTCACAGGGTTAAAACTTGTAGTGCTGTTTTCGGCCGGCTTTCGCGCCCAAACTTAGAGGGTGTGGCCCATAGAGGCAAAACGAGGCAACTTGAGGTGAAAGCGTGAACTGGCTTACTTGGCTTTGATGAACCGCATCCAGATCAAATAAAAGGAGGAGGAGATACCCAGTAGCAATCCGCCGGGGAAAAAGAGCTGGGTCCCCATCCAGCGATCTACAAAATGACCAATCCCACCCCAAATAACCAAACCGGAAAGCAGGTAGCCGAAGATTGACCAAAAAGCGCCTTCATCGTGAACTGCCATAGCCGCCTCCTAGCTTCAGGTATGCCCGAATTTCTCCGCCCAGCCAGCCAAGGGTAACCCCAAGAGCCACCGCGGCAAAAGAGCGCCGATCGAGGTCAAAATTACCGATCACTACTAGAAATACCACCATAACCAGCACCTTCAAAAAGTATGCGGCCAACACAATCGCATAGGTCGCTCGAGGGTCCATAGTCGCGGTGACTTTCGCCAAAAGAATGTGAACCAGGAAGAAAGCAACCACCAAAGTTGCCGCAATTGCTCCTGCGATCAAACCCTTTACGCCATTTATATAAGTTGTGATGGCTGTTCCGAGTAAAGCTGTAATTGCAGCTGGCTTCGCAGCACCATTTAAAAAAATTCGCGAATAATGCTTCATAGATTTTTGAAGACTCCGACTTTAAGTTTTCGGTACAAAAATGGATATTTTGTTAACGATAATGATAATGCTGTAAAGAGTAGTGAAACTAATAAGGTGAAGCGCCATGGAATGAAGGCAGACGCAGCTAACGGCATCGCAAATGAAAAAGTCCAAAGATACAAAAGGAACGTTGCTGAACGTTGCGAATGCCCCAACATAATTATTCTGTGATGCAAATGTTCTTTGTCTGGAGCAAAAGGCGAACGTCCAGCTTTTGTTCTTCTAATAATTGCCAAAATTAAATCAATTAATGGAATTGCTAAAACTCCAAAAGGAAGAAGTATTGGAAGCAAGGTTGGTGCAAGTTGTTGCGCTGAAATCGCATTTGAATCTATCTGGCCAGTCAATGTTATTGCAGCAACTCCGAGCAATAACCCTAAAACCATTGACCCGGAATCCCCCATAAAGATTCTTGCCGGATAAAAGTTGTGCGGTAAGAATCCAATACACGCACCCACTACTACTGCTGTTATTAGTAAAGGTGCTCCGGCTCGATCAAAGTTGTAAACAACTGATAGTAAGTATGAGTAAGAGAAAAAGGCAACGGCAGCAATCCCAACGATTCCGGCAGCCAAACCATCTAAACCATCCACAAAATTGACAGCATTAATGGAAACTAAAATCACCAAAATTGTTAACAGCTGACCCAGTGAACTTGGCAATGTCGTGATTCCATTAATAGGTAACCAAAGAAGTTGGACACCATTGAGGAGTAATACTCCGGCAGCAATAGCTTGTCCCGCCAGTTTAGTTATTGCATCTAACCCCCAACGATCATCTGCCATGCCGAGCAATAAGACAATGCCACTTGCTAAAACAATTCCGGTGATCTGTCCAGTTTGGGCAAAGGCTTTATGCAATAGTGGAAGCTGATTTGCAACTCCAATTGCAATAGCAATTGCAAACCAAATTGCTAATCCGCCCCACCGTGGAGTTGGAGTGGTGTGTACATCACGTTTTCGAACGTAAGCGATAGCCCCAAACCGAAGTGCGGTTTTCTCGGCAAGAGGGGTAAATAAATAAGTTAATGCTGCTGTCAAAAATAATACTAAAAGATGCTCGCGCATTAGTTTTCTGGGTAAACCGGAAAGGCTTCACAGAGTTGCGCCACTTCAGCAGAAATTGAATTCGCACTCTCTGGCTTAGTAATTGCTCGAGAAATCAGTGAAGCAATAGATTTCATCTCTTTTGTTCCCATGCCTTGGGTAGTGACAGATGGGGTTCCAACTCTAATTCCACTTGTAATAGATGGCGCCAGCGGGTCATATGGAATTGAATTTTTATTTAGAGTAATTCCTGCGGCCCCACATCTTTCATCTGCCTCTTTGCCAGTCACGCCAAGTGCGCGAACGTCAATTAAAGCAAGATGTGTTTGAGTTCCACCTGACACTGCGCGCATTCCTTCATCTACTAAAGCCGCAGCAAGTGCTTGAGCATTTATGACCACAGTTTTGGCGTATTTTTGATATTCAGGAGTTGCACACTCTTTTAGATTTACCGCTTTGGCAGCAACGGCGCTCATAATTGGACCACCTTGCATCCCTGGAAAAATTGATTTATCAATTGCGGCAGCATGCTCAGCTTTTGAAAGAATCATTCCGCCGCGAGGGCCGCGCAATACCTTGTGAGTTGTAAATGAAACTACATCCGCATATGGAACAGGTGATGGAATTGCTTTACCGGCTACAAGACCAATGAAGTGAGCGGCATCAACCCACATGATCGCACCAACTTCATCACAAATTTCTCGAACTGTCTTGAAGTCAATCAAACTTGGATAGGCAGTTGCACCCGAACAGATCATCTTTGGCTTGTGTTTAATGGCAAGATCACGAAGTTCGTCGTAATCAATTAACTCATTATCTTCACGCACACCGTACGACTCAACGTTAAACCATTTGCCAGAAAAGTTAACTTTAGAGCCATGTGTTAAATGACCGCCGTGAGGTAAAGACATCGCAAGTACTGTGTCACCAGGTTTTGTAAAAGCTTGATACACGGCAATATTTGCACTTGCTCCTGAGTGTGGTTGTAAATTTGCATGCTCAGCACCAAAAAGTTTTTTTGCACGTTCAATGCCAATCGTTTCTGCTTTATCTACCTCTTCGCATCCACCGTAATATCTTTTTCCTGGATAACCTTCCGCATATTTGTTTGAAAGAGTTGAACCAAGTGCTGCCAGAACTGCCGGAGATGTAAAATTCTCACTTGCAATTAATTGCAAACCATGGCGTTCGCGCTCAAGTTCAGATTGCAAAATTGCAGCAATCTCTGGATCTTGGGCTTCTAAATCAGAATAACTTGCACCGTAATATGCATGTGCTTTGCTGGCTGCAATTGAACTCATCGATCCTCCTGGCGGGTAGAGGTCATAGCCTAGAACGGGATCTAGACCAATGTTGGGCAGAGCGCGCGGAGCTGCGTATTTGTTACTTCGCCCTCACGCACAATGCGATGCGGGAAAGCTGTGGCATCCACCACAGTCGAACCCAAAGCCAGGTCAAGTGCGCCATCATCGCAAATCAAATGAATCACACTGCCAAAAACCTCATTGATCTCACCTGATTCACGTAAGGCCGGCCGACCCGAAAGTCCAGCACTTGCCACCGCAAGCGGACCCGTTTCCTTAAGCAACGCAAGTGCAAAATCATTATTTGGAACGCGGACCATAAATTGATTTAAGAAACCGCCATCTCCCAAATCCCAAGTTAAAGATCGATTAGATTTCAACTGCAAAAACAATTTTCCGGGCCAGAAAGTTTCAGCCAACATTAATGCCTCTTCACTTAATGAAGTAGTTAATCCACGAACGCTGGTAATGCTTGGAACCATCACAGATGCGGCTTGATCTGCTGGATCGTCCCTAATTAAATGCAAGGATTCAACTGCGCTTCTATTAAATGCATCGGCAGCAAATACATATGCGTTTTCAATCGGAATTGCGATCACTCCACCGGCACGAATGTGGGTTAGGGCTTCAACAAGAGTTTGTGGATCTGAAGTTAGTAATCGATCTGACATTTACTTACTAACCTCCAAAGCATTTCTTGTCGCGCTCGTCCACCGCGGACGCCCTGTTAAATCATAGTGAACCGTTACTTCAGTAAAGTAGTTAGTTAATGCAATTTTCATGGATTCGGCTTGAATCTCACTATGTTCAATCGCAAAGTACCCACCACTTTTTAGCAATTTGGCCGCGCATAAAATGAACTGATATGGGATTTCCATGCCATTGCTACCACCCCTGAGGGCTGCTGATGGTTCGTAATCTGCAACTTCTCTCGGAAGAATTTCAGATTGCGACAGGTATGGGGGGTTAGCGGTAACAAAATCCACTTTTTCCACTAACACAAAATCATTTACATCAGTCAGAACTACTTCCACTTGTGGTGCAATTAATTCGATATTTTTTCTAAGCCAAATTAACGCAGCCTCACTTTTTTCTACTGCGATAACTTTGACATCCGGGATCTCATACGCCACAGCCAAAGCAATTGCACCAGAACCAGATCCTAAGTCAACTAATGTTACTGGACGATCTGCGACATTAATTTTTTCAACAACCCCACTAACCAAATTTTCAGTTTCTGGACGAGGAATCAAAACTCCTTCCCCAACTCGTAATGTTAGATATCGAAAATATGCCAAACCTGTTATGTATTGAATTGGACGATGCTCACAACGTTGCTTTATGTACTCATTGAAAACCGTAGCCTGTTCAGCACTTAACTCAGATTGAAGCAGTAATTCAGCGCGTGAAATCTGCAAAACTTCCGAGAGCAATAATTGAGTATCCAATTTAGAATTTTCAATATTAGCAGCAGCAAGAATTGTTTCGGCTGCTAACAAAAGTTGCTTGATCTCACTCATATTACTCAGAAGCGGTAAGTCGAGCTGCTTTATCTGCATCAATTAATGCTTGAATGACTGGCTCTAAGTCGCCATCAAGCACTGATTCCAGATTGTTTGATTTGAAATTAATACGGTGATCACTCAAGCGATTCTCAGGATAATTGTAAGTACGAATTCGCTCACTTCTATCTACAGTTCTTACTTGGCTTTTACGTTGTGCCGAATCTAATTCATCCTGCGCCTCTTGTGCGGCGGACAAGAGTCGAGCGCGCAAAATTCGAAGCGCTGATTCTTTATTTTGCAATTGAGATTTTTCATTCTGACATGAAACAACAATTCCAGTAGGAACATGTGTTAATCGCACTGCACTGTCAGTTGTATTAACGCTCTGTCCCCCGGGACCACTAGAGCGATAAACATCAACGCGCACATCATTCATATTTAGTTCAACATCTACTTCATCTGCTTCCGGAAGAATCAAAACACCAGCGGCTGATGTATGAATTCGGCCGGCAGATTCAGTCTCGGGAACTCTTTGTACTCGATGAACGCCACCTTCAAATTTGAGTCTGGCAAATGGAGCGCGACCTGGTTCGGCAACTCCTTTTGCTTTCACAGCAACTGAAACATCCTTATAT
>BJFZ01000010.1 GCA_014190175.1 Actinomycetes bacterium
ATTCGCCAGCCCTCCTAGCAAATTTCATAGCTTTTGCTGTTTCGTTTTATTTGCGTGAGGCTGATCGAATTTTACTTGCTAATCTTTTAGCACTAATTAGTGCCGCAGCCGTGGTTTCAATAATTCTTCTTTCTCGTCCAACAAGTAAAGAATAGGAAAGCAGATAATTGTTTGTCGAGGTTTTATGCTCTCTTCACAATTACCTGCTCTCCTAGTGGTTAGTCAACCACTATCCTTAACCTATGTCTGATCGTGAATTCCCCTTGGAGATTGAGCAGTTAGCTCAATCCCTTTCGTCGATCCGCAAAGTATTGGATTTTGATGCGATGGAAAGAGAGATAGCCACTCTGCAAGAAGAGGCTGGGGATCCAAATCTTTGGAACGATCAAGAGAATGCTGCGCGAGTAACCAGTAAATTGGCGCGGTTACAAAATGAAATCGAGCGAATTGAAAAGTTAGTTAGTCGAGTTGATGATGTTCGAGTTTTGGTTGAATTAGCTGAGGGTGAAAATGACGCTGATACATTAGCTGAAGCCGTAAATGAATTAGATCTATTAAAACGCGCAGTTGCCGAATTAGAAATCCGAACCTTATTAAATGGCGAGTATGACTCTCGTGATGCGCTACTGACAATCAGATCTGAAGCAGGTGGAGTTGATGCAGCTGATTGGGCGCAGATGTTGTTGCGTATGTATACAAGATGGGCAGAAAGACATGGACATAAATTTGAAATCTTAGATCTTTCACATGCCGAAGAAGCCGGAATTAAATCTGCAATTGCGCGAGTAAGTGCGCCATACGCTTATGGAACACTTTCAGTAGAGCAAGGTACTCATCGTTTAGTTCGTATCTCCCCATTTGATAGTCAAGCACGTCGCCACACTTCATTTGCTGGAGTCGAAGTGGTGCCAGTTGTTGATCAAAGTGACCACATTGAAATTGATGAAAAAGATTTACGGGTTGATGTATTTCGTTCTAGTGGTCCCGGCGGCCAAGGTGTTAACACAACAGATTCGGCAGTACGCATCACTCACCTGCCAACAAATATTGTCGTCTCATGTCAAAATGAAAGATCACAGATTCAAAACCGCGCAACAGCGATGGCAGTTTTGCAATCAAAATTATTGGATTTACGCCGAGTTGAAGAACGTGCGCGAATCGATGCGCTAAAAGGTGACACAACTGGCTCATGGGGCAATCAGATGCGCACATATGTATTACAGCCGTATCAATTAGTGAAAGATTTGCGAACCGATTTTGAAACTGGAAATACTGGCGCAGTTCTCGATGGTGAAATTGACGGATTCATCGAAGCTGGCGTTCGCTGGAGAAGATCCAACTAGGGTTAATTCACAACAGGTAAATTTTATGGAGACTTACACAAGATTATGGGGTGTCCAATCCAGTGGCGAGCAACATCCAGTTGATTAAAAATTAGAGGTATTCACGCTCTAAATAATGCGGATTGTCAGGAAATTCACTGGGTAAATCGAGCGTAAATCAGCGGTATTGCGGGATCGCTCCCTAGAATCAAGGAGTGAGGTGCGCATGATCCGCTTTGAAGGCGTCAGCAAGATCTACCCCAACCAGGAGCGACCTGCTCTTGATGGGGTTAATGTGGATGTCGCAAAAGGGGAGTTTGTCTTTCTCGTAGGCCTATCGGGTAGCGGTAAATCCACATTTTTGCGCTTAGTACTTCGGGAAGAACTTCCAACAACCGGAAAGATCTATGTCGCTGGAAAAGATTTAAGCCAACTCTCGGCCTGGAAATTACCTGAGTTACGCCGCCAAGTCGGCACCGTCTTTCAAGATTTTCGATTGCTACCTAATAAAACCGTAAGTGAAAATATCTCCTTCACTTTGCATGTCCTTGGATATTCAAAGAAAGAGATCGGCCGTGAAGTTCCAGAAGTTTTAGATTTAGTTGGATTAGATGGCTATGGAGATCGTCGACCAAGTCAATTATCTGGTGGCGAACAACAAAGAGTTGCAATTGCTCGAGCATTTGTTAGCCATCCAGCAATTTTGATTGCAGATGAGCCAACTGGAAACTTAGATCCGGCAACAAGTGTTGGAATTATGAAATTGCTAGATCGAATTAACAGAACAGGCACAACAGTAGTTATGGCTACTCATGACAGTGGAATTGTTGATCAGATGCGCAAACGGGTAATCGAATTAGATATTGGACATGTGGTTCGAGATCAAGTTCGCGGTGTCTACGGATATAGCGGTTAGGGGATCAAATGCGCGCCGGTTTTGTTTTCTCTGAAGTAGGAATTGGCCTACGTCGAAATTTAACGATGACTTTTGCGGTAATTGTTACAGTAGCAATCTCACTCTCAATGCTTGGTGTTGGCCTTTTAACTAATTCACAAGTCGGAGTGATGAAAGATTATTGGTACGACAAGATTGAAGTTTCGGTTTACCTGTGCAGCGATCTCTCGGTTTCCCCATCATGTTCTGGTGGACCGATTACTGCAACTCAACGCGAAGAGATTCGTACTGATTTAGGAACACTTCCAGTTGTTGCCCAAGTTTATTACGAGTCGAAGGCTGAGGCATTTACCCGTTTCCAAGAAAGATTTAAGGATTCAGCCATTGCGCAAAATGTTACGGCAGAACAGTTACCAGAATCTTTTAGAATCAAGTTGAAAGATCCAACTCAATTTTCTGTAGTGCAAAGTGCATTTGCGGGCCGTCCAGGTGTTGATGTTGTTCAAGATCAACGAGCTATTTTAGAAAAGTTCTTCCGCTTGCTCAATGTTTTACGAAATGGAGCTTTGCTGATTGGTTTAGCAAGTGTTTTAACTGCTGCGCTACTTATTTCTAACACCATCAGAATCGCCGCTTTTAATCGTCGACGTGAAACTGGGGTAATGAAATTAGTTGGTGCATCTTCATTTTCAATCCAATTGCCATTTTTGCTTGAAGGAATCTTTTCAAGTTTTATTGGATGGGGATTTGCAACTGGTTTACTCTCAACTTTCAAGTACTTAATTGATACAAAAGTGGCTCCATTGCTGACCTTCACTAAATTCTTTGGCTGGGACGCGGTTTGGGTAGCTTCCGGATATCTGCTTTTGACCGGAGTGTTAGTCGCAACAGTGGCCTCTTTTGTCACATTACGCAGATTTGTGAAGGTATAAACCGCCCAATCTGCTCTTCGCTTAGGATTAGCACATGAAACGCCGGCGTATTCAAATATCGGCACTGATCATACTTATCTCAGTGCTCTCTTTTGTGCTGGGCGAAAGTTTCAATAAATCTAAAAATTCAGTAGATCAAGCACTCAATAGAATCGCTTCCACCGGAGCGCTAGATAAATCAGCGCTAGAGCGAGCCGCAATCGAAGGAATGTTACGGGCTACTGGTGACCGTTGGTCCACTTATTACGACTCAAATCAAACCAGCGAAGAGAGTCAAAATTTAGCTGGTCGTTACAGCGGTGTTGGAATTTGGTTACGTGCTGGGCTCGGCGGAGGATCTGAAATCTCATCCTTGAAAAAAGTTTCAGTTGCAAAGAGGTCTGGATTGAAAGTTGGGGATGTAATTATTTTGGTTGATGGGGTGGACTTCTCCAGTGCTTCAGTAAATGAAGTTGCTGCAGCGCTACGCGGTAAAGCTGGTGCTGTTTTAAAACTTTCAGTTTTACGTAAAGGTGTTGAGAAAAAATATGAACTTGTTCGAGAAGAGTTTCAATCTAATGATGTTTCCTCAGATCAAGTCAAGAAAAATATCCTCTATTTAAGAATCGAAGCATTTAGCGAAAACGTAGTTGAAGATGTTAAGTCGGAATTGGGACAGGGCAATTATCAAAGAGGTTTAATTCTGGATTTACGGGACAATCCCGGTGGAATCTTGAGCGTGGCTACTGATTTTGCGGCACTTTTTCTTTCAAAGGGTGCAATAGTTTCTTATGACCTTGCCAATAGAGATCGCAAGACCATTCAAGTCAAAGCACCAGCCAGTATTAATGTTCCGGTGGCAATTTTGATAAATGAAAATACGGCGAGTTCTGCCGAAGTGGTCGCAGGCGCTTTGCAGGACCGCAACCGCGCAGTGCTAGTAGGCAGTAAGACATTTGGAAAAGGCTCAGTCCAGGAATCTTTGAAACTTGCTAATGGATCAAGTATTGAAATTACGGTTGGGCGCTTACGCACACCTTCAGGGAGATTTATTGAAAAGGTAGGCATAAAACCAGATTTAAGGGCTAGCGAAGCGCAATCATTGCCAAAGGCCATTGAGTTAATTAGTGCGCTTTCAGATATTTCTAAGCCTGCAGATCAAAAGAGTTTTCCAAATTCGAATGTGCAATCAAGTGGTAATGATGGCTAAAGAGAGTGGGCGTAAATTAATCGCCCAAAACAAAAAAGCACGTCATGATTATTCAATTGAAGATGTATATGAATGTGGCGTGGTGTTAACGGGGACTGAAGTTAAGTCGCTCCGTGCTGGGCGCGCATCTTTAGTAGATGGATATGCAACTTTTACCGAAGATGAATTATTTTTGCAAGGTGTACACATCCCTGAATACTTTGAAGGATCTTGGAATAATCACACACCGCGTCGCGAGCGCAAACTCCTTCTACATAAACGTGAGTTAAGTAAGTTACATGCAATTGTTAAAGAGGGCGGACTTACTTTAGTTCCACTTTCACTTTATTTTAAAGATGGTAAAGCGAAAGTCGAATTGGCTCTGGCTCGTGGAAAGAAATCACATGACAAGCGACAGGCTTTGAAAGAACGAGAAGCTGGTCGTGAAATTGCTAGATCGATGGGGACTAATCGAAGCGGTGATTAAACACTCGCTACTCCCAAACACTCACTGCTCCCAAACACTCACTGCTCCCAAACACTCACTGCTCCCAAACACTCACTGCTCCAAAAAATTTATTGCTAAGTTAGTTCTCAGTTTTACGCTCAAATAGGAACTCAGTTAGTGGCAAAATGGGTGCTAAGTAGGGACAAAGCAGCGGCCAAGTAGAAGTTATTTCCCATAGCGAGTAACGTTCTTTCACGTGCGTTTTCTACATGATGGTTCAGAGACAACTCCTGCCTACGATCTAACTTATGACGATGTTTTTATGGTTCCGTCGCGCTCGGCATTAACTAGCCGACTTGATGTTGACCTCACAACCAATGATGGATCTGGCACAACGATTCCAATTGTAGTCGCAAATATGACCGCAATTGCTGGCCGAAGAATGGCAGAAACGATTGCTCGGCGCGGTGGATTAGTTGTAATACCGCAAGATATTCCAATTGAAGTTGTGGCTGATGTAGTTTCATGGGTTAAGTCACGACATCCAATTTTTGATACACCAGTAACACTTGCTCCGCACGAAACTGTTTCAGATGCGATGACTTTAATTACCAAGCGCGCGCACGGTGCAGTTGTAGTTGTTGAGAATGGCAAACCGGTTGGAATTGTCACCGAAACAGATTGCGAAGAAGTTGATCGCTTTACCCAAGTTCACGCAGTTATGAGCAGTGACTTAATTACATTGCCAGAAGATATGGATCCACGCGCTGCATTTGAGGCGCTCAACACCGCTCGACGTCGACTTGCACCGATTGTTGATAAGAGTGGAAATCTCACTGGAATTATTACGCGCGTTGGGGCATTGCGTGCGACGATGTATCAACCAGCGCTAGATGCAAATGGAAAGTTACGAATTGGCGCTGCAGTTGGAGTAAATGGTGATGTTGTTGCAAAGGCAACTGCATTACTTGCTACTGGTATTGATTTACTAGTGATTGATACTGCACATGGTCATCAAGAAAAGATGCTTGATGCATTGAAGAAAATCCGGGCATTAAATCCAAAAGTGCCAATCGTTGCTGGAAACGTGGTCACCGCCGAAGGAACAAGAGATTTAATTGCAGCTGGTGCAGATATTGTGAAAGTCGGAGTTGGTCCAGGTGCTATGTGCACGACCCGGATGCAAACCGGAGTTGGACGCCCACAATTTTCAGCAGTCCTTGAATGTGCTGCTGCTGCGCGCAAATTAGGCAAAGAGGTTTGGGCAGATGGTGGAATTCGCCATCCACGCGATGTTGCGTTGGCTCTTGCTGCCGGTGCAGCGCAAGTAATGATTGGTTCTTGGTTTGCCGGAACTCATGAATCACCAGGAGATATTCGTCGCGATTCAACTGGAAAGTTGTACAAAGAATCTTTTGGAATGGCATCAGCACGCGCAGTTGCAGCACGTACCTCGGCAGAGAGTGCTTTTGATCGCGCTCGCAAAGCATTATTTGAAGAAGGAATCTCTTCATCCCGGATGTATTTAGATGCGCAGCGACCAGGAGTTGAGGATTTATTAGATTCAATTATCTCGGGAGTTCGTTCTGCTTTTACCTACGCTGGTGCTGGCGATATCGCCACCTTCCATCAGCGTGCAGTAATCGGAATTCAATCTGCTGCTGGTTATGCCGAAGGGCGTCCGCTACATACCTCTTGGTAGGTCAGTACCGGCCTGAGCGGAGGTTAAGCGTCCCTGGGATCACTGTCAGTGCCTCCCGCAAAGATCAGTTACTAAGGGGGTCAACATGATCTGGTTTTTAACTATTCTGATTTTAGTAAATCTGTTGTGGCCGATAGCTTTAATGGTTTTTGTATTTGTCCTTTGCTACCGATTGCTGAAATTCGTAATTAGCCGACTCTGGCAATATTTCTCAAATCGGATAATGCTAGAAAATGAGTTAAAGCAAATTCTTGGCGATGGCTATAAAGTCAGTTACCGGAATAAGCCAAAAATGCACTTTTTTAAGCGTGGCAGATCTGCAAAAGGCGCCATTTCTTAAAGGTGAAATAAGCCGGTAGAATTAGCGGTTCCACTTAAGCAGTTGCCTACTTTCTAAAGTTGGGCATAAGTGGAGAAGTAAATAAGAAAGCTAATCGAAAAACTAAATAGTGCCGCAGTAAAGTAGTAGTAATAATGTAGTAAAGCTTCACACCCATGGGGGTGAACGGTCTCGACTTTGTAACTTGAGGCAGATGAAGCGGGCAGAGGAAGCCGGAATGATCTCTTTAACCATAACCGTGCAAACACTTAAGCGCCAGTAAAACTGCCGCTGATTACGCCCTCGCTGCATAAGCGAGCCTCGTAATCCGTTAGCCCAGGATCGCTCTCGGCCTGGTGTCTAGCGCCGAAAGAGGGCTGACTCGAATAAGGGGTTACGAACTTATTCGCGAAACACTTTTCGTAACTGAGTCCGTCGGCTACTTGTGCGTGAGAGAGCCGGGTCTGAGAAAACGTTAATCGCACTACGCCCGTAGAAGAGCTGTTTTACTTACGAAGGACCCGGGTTCGATTCCCGGCACCTCCACCAGTTTTACCTTTTATACGCAAACGTCGTTGCGAAGCGCTGGACTTAGAGAGCAGAGCAGAGCAGAGCAGAGCAGAGCAGAGCAGAGCAGAGCAGAGCAGAGCAGAGCAGAGCAGAGCAGAGCAGAGCAGTATTTAATTTTTGACTAAAATCTAAAGTTTAATTATAGAAATTTCAATTTCTAGGTTCTAAAGTTATAACTATGCGTCGCAGCGTTTCTGTGTTATCAATAACAGTTGCTCTTCTTTTGACCACTTTGAGTACTTTATCTACAGTGGCAACGAACTTTGCACTAGCTGAAAACTTACCTGATGATTCTCCAAAAATCTTTCTTTTGCCACGACTAGATGAGCAAAGCGGTGAAAATAATATTGCTGTAATTTTTGATGACTCACAAAGTGCGTTGGGTTATGCATCCGGCTTGGGCGATAAAGAAAATAATCAAAACCCAGATGGAACTCAATCGAGAAATACAAAAATCTATTGCAACAGTGTAAATGATCCTGCATGTGCTAAAACAAATACCTACAAAGTTTATGCAATTTTGCAGCCTTGCAAATCAGTGTCAGATATTAACTGTATTGACTCGGTTTATGCAGAAAGCCAAGGGAAGAGAATTCCTGGCAATTTTAAAGAGAACCTTCCTACGACTTCTCCAACAGATTTTTCTGGAGATGAATCAGCAGGATTACCAAGTGGAGGACCACCTTCTATTTGGCAGATTCCAGGGGTTAAAAACTCTGGAGGTTCTGATCTTTACACAGTAATAGTTTCGACAAGAGGAGAGAGTTCAAGAGCCGCCGCAACTTCTAGTCCAATCTTCACTTTCAATGAATACACGACTGCAATTTATCCAGCAGGAATTAAAAATGGGAGCTTCTCATTAGTTACTGCTGAAGGATCAGGTAATGATGCAGTGACGGTTGGTGGTTGCGCTGCAAATAGCGAAAACGTTTGCGCTTTTCGCGAATCTTTTATCACAGATGGAACTGCTTTTGGAATTTCAATTAGATTTTCAAAAGTGCCGGCAAATTGGTTTTATGGCAGATTGAGTAAACAAAGTGTTAGCTTAACTAAAAATCCAAATGGGAAAGGCGTAATTTTAGATGTTATGGGAGAACCAGTAAAAGTGCCAATAGTTTACGGCAAGAGTACGTGGGATAAACTTCCATCAGATTTACAAAAGATTTATTCTGGATCATTCCCAAGTATCGGAAATAATTACATCGAAGCGGATAAGAATAAATGGAAAGTCACTCATATAGCCGCTAGTAGTGATTTCCCCGCATTAAAATCTTGGCTATCAATTGTCAAAGACACTGCTGTTGCGCAGACAACACAGTGGTACTTCAAAGCCTCTCCTATTGGAGTCGATCCAAAATGCAATTCAAATCAACTCCAGGTGGATGGGATAGTTACTTCCAATGCGACTGGATTTGTACCAGGACCACCACAGTTTAATTCGCAGACTCAAGCACTTGAATATCAAGTTAGTGCGCCACATTTTACTGCTGCCGGAAATGCTTTTAAAGGCACATATGATTTGGCAATTCGAGTGGAGCAAGCTAAATGTATTTATGGTTTTAAGGGAAATTTTCCAGTCAAAGCCACAGTTTCAATTATATCCGAAAATGGAATCGAGCAGATTGCAAGTGAAAATGTTGGCGAAAAAGATGGCTGGTTGAGATTAGGAGCTTATAACTTTTCATTTTCTGCCCCCAAATTACGGGTCAAATTAATTCAAGATTCTCCATCTGAATCTGTTGTGCAAGTCGGCAAACAAAGTTCTAATGGCTCTAGTCAAAAAACTGAAATAAATAATGGAGTCAAATCAAAAAGTTACAAAATAAAGTGTATGAAAGGAAATAAAAGTTTTGTCCAGCAAGGCAAAAATCCAACATGCCCCAAGGGTTATAAATTAATTTCTAGAACAGTAATCAATTAAATCTTATGCAGCTTCATGTGCTGGTCGACTGGGAACTAAATAATGTTTCCCGGTAGGAGATATCCACTCACAGGAACCGTCACTGGCGGAAGTAACTTTCCAACCGCCATGAGTTTTTAATCGATGATGCCTTCGACATAAGGCACCTAAATTTTCGGGAGTAGTTTTTCCTCCTTCATCCCAAGGAGTTACATGGTCGATATCACTTCGATGCGCTGGGTAGCGACAGCCAGGGAAACGACAAGTGCGATCACGAGCAAGTAAAAAATCCACAAGATACTGCGATGGGCGATAACTTTTTCGACCAAGATCCAACAATTCACCACTTCTTGGATCGGTAATAAATCTTTGCCAATTACCGTCAGCAGCTAATTCACGGGCTAATGAAGCTGGTATTGGACCATAACCGGTTAGTTGTGCGGGATTTTCGGCGATACCAAGCAGTGTTGGAAGATCGATAGTTACATTTATTGAGATTGGCTTACGGTTTATGTTTTTAATTTTCTTTTGCTTGGAAAGATTTCCAGCCGAGGTGGCTATTTGATCTGCACCTGTTTGATCTGCACCTGTTTGATCTGCACCTGTTTGATCTGCACCTGTTTGATCTGCAATATCAGTTGTTAAATATTGATTAATGATTGCAACAAATGCGTCAGCGCGTCGGTTATCGACTCTCCAGGGATTTGCGATCTCAGAGGAGTTGGCTAAATCATTTCCTCGACTGACAGAGTTTTGAGGAGCGACAGAGTTTTGAGTAGCGGTGGAGTTTTGAGTAGCGACAGAGTTTTGAGTAGCGACAGAGTTTTGAGTAACGGTGGAGTTTTGAGTAACGGTGGAGTTTTGCGACGAAGCGGAATGCAATGCCTCTCGATCTTTTCGTTGCAGATGGCGCTCGATAGCAATCAAAACAGATTGAGCATCTGGTGCCGATAAAAGCGCAATTACTGTTGCCATTCCATCACGTTCTGGGTAACAGGAAACTTTGCGCAATTCATGAGCGCGGGCAAAACTCTCTTCGCACTCAGTTGGCAATGCTCGCGAAACTGCCGTCCTAATCTTGTTGGCAACTTGAGCTGGCGTATGAAACTCCGCGCTAGCAATCGCACTCTTTTCGATTTGTGCGATCACCTCGCGATCGATTCCACCTCGCAATAATGGTGCACTTTCGCGAGCGATCACATTCGCATGGGCCGCAGAGATTTCTCCACTAGCAAGAGCAGCGCAGGTGGCCGGAAGTTCATTGACCAGTATTCGCGCGGTATCTAACTTCGCTTGCGCAGTTGCAGGGGATAAGCGAAGTGCGGCAGCGATCTCTTCGCGTTCTTCATCATCGACCCCACTTTCACCATATTCAAGAGATTCGCGTTGATCATCTGCGATAGCGACAAAAGCTGTTTGCATAATTGCTTGCAACCATCCATTTTGCTTTTCGAGTGCGGCTAAGTAATCAACACGGCCACTAGGGGAAAGTTCGTAAGGATGAATCTCCACCAATTGAGTTAGCGTCTCAATACCAGGACGTTGAGAAAGTAATTGGGAGAGATGAAGATCTTTTGGAAGCATGGGTGAAGTGTTATTGAAGCCACTGACATGATTTAGTTTGACTTAGAGTAGTAATTACTCAGATTCTTGCACACCCTCAGGAGTGTTATGGATCTTATGTAAATCACTTAGCCGTTTTACAGTTGGAATAACCCCTAATTTACCTTTTTGGAAATCATCAAAGGCTTGTAGAACTTCAGCTTTGGTATTCATTACAAATGGTCCCATCCATGAAACTGGCTCACGAATTGGTTCGCCGCCAAGAATTAAAACATCCAATTGCGGTGAACGTGATTCTTGTTTATCACTTGCGCGAATAATTATTGAATCACCTTTACCAAAAACGCTCATCTGACCAGAGTGCACAGATGCGCGCTCATCACCCATTTCGCCATTTCCATTTAATGCATATGCCAGTGCGTTGTAATTTTTATTCCACGGCAATCTCAATTGCGCACCTGGAGCAATAGTTGCGTGAATTAATGTAATTGGCGTACGGGTTGATCCTGGCCCGCGATGTGCTCCAACTTCTCCGGCAATAACGCGAATTAACGCCCCGCCATCATGAGATGAAAGCAATGAAACATCTTTAGCGCGCACATCTTGATATGCAGGCGGCGCCCATTTTTGGGCTTTAGGTAAATTAACCCAAAGTTGGAAACCGTGAAACAACCCACCACTCATAACTAAATGTTCTGGGGGAGTTTCGATATGCAAAATTCCAGCACCTGCAGTCATCCACTGCGTATCGCCATTTGTAATTGTTCCCCCACCACCGTTGTTATCCATGTGGTCAAAAATTCCATCGATAATGTAAGTGACTGTTTCAAAGCCGCGATGCGGATGCCACGGAGTTCCTTTTGGCTCACCCGGGGCGTATTCAACCTCGCCCATCTGGTCTAAGTGAATAAATGGATCAAGGTCTGCTAAATCAATTCCAGCGAATGCTCGTCTAACTGGAAATCCTTCGCCCTCAAAACCTTGCGGAGCGGTCAGAATCTGTTTAACTGGACGTGCGGATCCATTGCCAATCGTTCCAGCGGGAATATCAATGCGTGGCAAAACTGTGATGTCCGAAACTGTAACTGCAGGCACTTATTCCTCCGCGATAAAAGATGGCAAATTTAACTACGTGAAGTATATAACCGCAGATGCTGCTCCAGCATTCCCAAAAAATCCACCACTTTTTGCGGTGATTAAAGAGCTTTTAGCGAACTGACCACTTTAGTAAGGGATGCTTTTGCATCACCAAATAGCAATGTGGTTTTTGGATCATAGAGCAGTTCATTTTCGATGCCAGCAAATCCTGGACGCATTGAGCGCTTTAGGAAAATAATATTTGCTGATTGTTGAACATCAAGAATTGGCATTCCATAAATAGGACATCCTGGAGTTGTTTTTGCTGCAGGGTTAACTACGTCATTTGCGCCAATAACAATCGAAACATCTGTCTGTCCAAATGTTGGATTGATCTCTTCCATTTCAACAAGTTGCTCGTAAGGAACATTTGCTTCAGCAAGCAACACATTCATATGTCCCGGCATACGACCAGCGACCGGGTGAATTCCGTATGCAACATCAATTCCTTTAGCAGTTAATAGATCTGCTAATTCGCGAACTGTGTGTTGTGCTTGTGCAACAGCTAAACCGAAGCCAGGAACAATCACAACGCGGCGGGCGTAGTTCAACAAGATCGCAACATCATCTGGCGTACCTGATTTCACCGGACGTGCATCTCCAGCCGCAGCAGCGGCTTGCGGAGTAGCGGTAAATGCACCAAACAAAGTTCCAAATAATGAGCGGCCCATTGCATCAGCCATTAAGCGAGTCAAGATTGTTCCGGATGCACCAACAAGAGTTCCGGCCACAATCAACAAGGTTGCTTGCAATACATAACCACTTGCGGCAACAGTTAAACCAGTAAATGCATTTAATAATGAGATAACAATAGGAACATCTGCGCCACCAACTGGGAGTACGAAGAGCACACCAAAGATTGCAGACAATCCCATTAGTACCAGGACTGAAGTGGTATCTGCAGAATTAACTACCCAACCTCCACAAAGCAACACTGCAATTAAATTTGCGGCTATAACGAAGCGACCACCAGGGAATACAACTGGACGAGTTGTCATTAACTCTTGCAACTTCAAAAATGTAACGATTGAACCAGTAAATGAAACAGTTCCCACAATTACGGTAAATACTGTTGCAATTAAAATTGGGACAGAAATCTCAGTGCCAGTTTTAGTCGCTTCGCCACCTAGTTTTAAATATTCAACCATGGCGACAAGTGCTGCTGCGCCACCACCAACTCCATTGAATAGCGCTACAAGTTGGGGCATCTGAGTTAATTGAACTTTTCGTGCTGCTGGAACACCAATTAACAAACCAAGCGCAATCGCAATCAAAATCTCAGGCAAGTGATTAAGCGGAAGCGAACTTCCTTCTGCAGCATAAAAGAAGACAACCAGAGTTGCAATTGTTGCTCCAACTGCTCCAATTAGATTGCCACGCCGAGCAGTGCGGGGATGAGATAACCCTTTAAGTGCGAGGATAAAACAGGCTGCTGCAGCTAAACCGATTAAGTCATAAATGTCACGGCTCATTTGTCGCCCTTAGCCGTGTCTACTTTATGCGTTTTTTTCGGCTTGAACATCTCAAGCATTCGATCCGTGACTACAAATCCACCAACCATATTTATGGTGGCAAGAATAATTGCGACAAGAGATAACCAAAGTTCTAAATTATTTGTGCTGTGTGATGCAACGATAATCGCACCAACCAAAATTACACCGTGAATAGCATTTGCACCGCTCATAAGTGGCGTGTGCAATGTCGAGGAAACTTTTGAAACAACTTCAAAACCCACAAATACCGCGAGTGTGAAAATTGAAATTAGCGCCATTCCATTACTCATCTTCGCCCCCTAGTTCTTTCCTGCGCCAGTTATTGCATTTCTGGCACCTTCATGTCTAATTTCACCAGCGTGTGTAATAGCACTGCCGGCGATAATTTCATCTTCAAAATCAAGAGCAATTGAAGTATTTCCTTCTTCGGTTTTAATCATCAACATCAAAAGATTTAGGCAGTTGCGAGAAAAGAGTTGCGAAGCGTGAAACGGAAGTTGGCTCGGAACATCTTTGCCACCCCAGATGCGAACTCCATTTACTTCCACAATTTCACCAGGCTTTGCACCCTCGACATTGCCACCAGTTTCAGCAGCAAGGTCCACAATTACAGAACCGGCTTTCATCGCTTTAACCATCTCTGCGGTAACAAGTTTTGGCGCTGGCCGGCCAGGAACTGCAGCAGTAGTGATAAGTACATCTGCAGCTGCAATAAATGGAGTTAGTAATTCACGTTGCTTGGCTGCGCGATCTTCAGTCATCTCGCGTGCATAACCGCCCGCGCCTTCAAGTACTTCTAATTGCAGATCAATAAATGTGGCACCCATTGACCGAACTTCATCAGCAGATGATGGACGCACATCGTATGCAGAAACTACTGCACCTAATCTGCGCACTGTCGCAATCGCTTGTAATCCAGCAACACCAGCACCTAAGACAATTACATTTGCGGGAGTTACAGTTCCAGCCGCAGTCATCAACAACGGGAAAAACCTTGGTGAAAGTTCGGCAGCAACAAGGGCTGCGCGATATCCAGCACACAATGCTTGCGAGGTCAGTGCGTCCATAGATTGCGCACGTGAGATACGTGGAACAAGTTCAAGTGAGAATGCGGTGACTCCAGCATTCTTGGCTGCGGTTATTGAATCAAGAGATGCGGTTGGCGAAAGAAAAGAGATAGTTAGTGCGCCCTTTTTTAATTTGGCAAGCACGGCTGGTTCTAATGCATTTACCGAAAGCACCACATCTGCGCTAGCAAGATCTACGCTTGCAGAAACCGTGGCGCCAGCTTTTCGGAAATCCTCATCTGTTGCTTGCGATTGTGCGCCCGCTCCACTTTCGACTTCAACTGATACTCCAGCACGGATTAACTTTCCGACGACATCAGGGACGGCGGCTACTCGGGCTTCACCGGCACGTTTTTCGGCCGGAATGACTACTTTTAATTGGGGTGAACTCACCGGAGAAGGTTATCTCCACAGCGGGGGAGCATGTCCACTCCAAAACCGCTTTATCACTGCCTTGTTAGCAGTTTGTTAGCAGTTTTTAGCAGTTATTTACCAGTTACTGCCCTTTAAATCACCACGGATTAAATGAAATAACAAGGCCTGAATAGTGGTTCTGCGATGAAATGCTTCGCGCCAAACAATAGAACGTTCGCCATCCATAACTTCTGCACTTACCTCTTCACCACGATGTGCCGGAAGGCAGTGCATAAAAACTGCATCAGGTGCAGTCAGGGACATTAATTCTTCAGTAATTGCAAATGGCGATAAATCTTTGATCTTCTTTTCTCTGATTACTTCTGAATCTCCCATAGACATCCACACATCGGTGTATAAAACCGAAGCGCCGGTAGCGCCAACTTTTGCATCGTGAATAACTTCAACTTTTCCACCGGTCAGTGCTGCAATTTTTTTAGCACGGTCAACAATTTTTTCATCTGGTGCCCATTCACCAGTCGGTGTTGCGGCTACAACATGGACTCCAAGAATTGCACCCATTAATAGCCACGCGTTTGCCATATTATTTCCATCACCAACATATGTAAATTTACGACCTGAGACATCTTTACCAAATACTTCTCGAATTGTTGCCCAATCCGCTAATAACTGTGTCGGATGATCATCATCAGTTAGTGCATTAATAATTGGAATAGATGAATACTTTGCCAACTCGGCGATGTCATTTTGCGCATAGGTGCGAATGATCATTGCTTTAGCAAAGCCACTGATTACTTTTGCAGTATCGGGCAACGTTTCACCACGACCAATTTGCAATTCATCACCTCGGACAAAAATCGGCGTTCCACCAAGATGAGCGACAGCGGTTTCTGAAGCAAGCCGAGTCCGCGTTGAAGCTTTGTTCATATAGATCACAACTGTTTGGTTTGCTAAAAATTTTGAATCACGCAGAGGTTCTTTGGCATAAATTGCCGCGGTATCCAGCAGCATTTCTACATCGGCACTAGATAAGCAATCTGTGCTGACAAGATCCTTTAACCCACCGGATTCATAGTTCATCCGTAAAGGGTACGCGAGATTTAATGTAGGAGGCGTAGATTCAAAATCTTCAGTTCTGCCCTAGAATTACGGCTATGGGTCTTTTTTCACGCTCAACTGATAGCGACACATTGGTTGAGCCACGAATATCTCATGGTGGTGGCGATGGTGATCACGAGCGCTTCTCTCATTATGTGGCTAAAGGAAAGATCGTTGAATCTGCTGTAACCGGAAAATCGGTACGAGCACTCTGTGGAAAAAAATGGGTTCCGACACGTGATCCACAAAATTTCCCAATCTGCCCAACCTGCAAAGAGTTGCACTCAAAAATGAAACCCGCTGACTCGGGAAAATCTGACACCTAGTTTCATTTGGTCAAATTAGCCACTCATTAAAGGTTATGAATAGATAATTTGCATACCATGAAGCACAAATCTAAATTGGCCCAGCCTGCTGCTGCGATTGCTCTCACGTTGATTTTAATCAGTGCGGCTTTACCTACGTCAGTAGCGAATGCAGATGAAGAGAAACTCCCGCGCAAAGTACTCACTGGTTGGATGCCGTACTACAGCGTAAAAAACTCGATGGCTGCAATTCTGGCAAATAAGGATTTAATGAGTGAAGTCTCACCATTTTGGTATTCACTAACAAGTGCTACAGCAATTAAAGATCAGTATGCAAGCGCAAAGTTAACAATTCCGATGAAGACACAATTAGATATATTACGTGCGAATGGGTTGAAAATTATTCCTGCGATTACTGACGGAAGTAAAAAATTAGTTTTAGCAGGACTACTTGCAAAACCATCAACGCGTTCACAGGTTGTTAATACAATTACAAAATTAGTTTTAACTAATGATTATGATGGGATTGATTTAGATTTTGAAGGTTTCGCTTTTAATGACGGCACTGCCTCTTGGGCTAAGACTTCACCAAATTGGGTTTTATTTATCAGAGAACTTTCAGAAATATTGCATGCAAATGGAAAAATTCTTTCGATGACTACACCTGTTGTTTTTGACCCCGTTACGAAACGTAAAGGTTCATACTGGGTCTATAACTGGCCAGAGACAGCTCCATATATTGATCGCTTACGCATAATGACTTATGACTATTCGATGGCAAAACCTGGTCCAATCGGCCCATTGGAATGGACAGAGGCAACAGTGGCTTATGCAGCAACCTTGATGCCACCGTCAAAAATTTGGGTAGGCGTGCCGGGGTATGGACGGGATTGGATTACTAATGTCAGTGGAAAATGCCCAGCCTCTTATGCAACATTAATTAAGACCACCGCAAAAGCTGCAGTTGTGCCCGCAAATAAAGGTGTGGAATTGGCTAATACATATGACGCAACTCCGATTTACTCTGAAAAAGAGGGTGAAATAACTTTTACTTATCAAAAAACTTATAACGAGGGAAGTGCATCGTGTACCGCAACCAGAGTGGTTTGGTATCAAAACAGCCGGGCATATTTGGCGCGGATGGAGTTAGTTGCTAAATACAAATTAGGAGGCTTAACACAATGGACACTTGGTCAAGAAGATGCGGAGTCGATGCCAGCACTTCGTGAATATGCTAAAAGCATCTCTCCAGATGTAATTATCGCTTTACTTGCAAGTGACAAGATTGAAAGTTCTTACGCAGACAAGTCAAAGATCTCAGCCCTCTTTACGCTTTCTGATAAACGCCCCGCAGCAGGATTGCCGATCTCGATTGAAGCACGTGGTGAGGACGAGATTGAATGGAAAAAAATCGGAGAAGGTACAACTTCAGTCACTGGCGTTGCAGAATGGGATTTGATTTTAGGTCGCAACATGAGATTGCGAGCACTGTCGCCCGGAAGTTGGGAGCGGCTCTCAGCCACAAGCAATGAAATGGCAGTGTCGGTAAAACCACTTTTGGAAATCAATGCTCCGACTGTTGCTAAAACCGGAGTCTCATTCGAAATTTCAGTTAGATCCGTACCAAATGAAGGCATTTTTAACTTAGCGGAGTTTGTAAATGGTAAGTGGGTTCAAATCAACCAAGTAACCCTGGCGGCTCCGGCTGAGAGCGTGCTGTTTAATGCCACCAGCACTGTGCGCGGTTTTCATAAATATCGAATCACAACAGCGCCATCAGCTCGTTTACTCGGTAAAGTAAGTGAAGAATTCACCATTTTGATTCGATAAGTGCAGGTAAGTGAAGATAGAGGTAGATAGTTAACTATGGCGATTTCACCAGCAGAGGTAGAAGAAGAGGTAGCAGAAGACAGTGCGCTCGCCGCGTTTAGCACCGATAGTCCATGGATCACAATTGTTTGGGATGACCCAGTTAATTTAATGACATATGTAACACATGTTTTAATGGTTTTATTTGGATACAGCCATGAAAAAGCAACGGAGTTGATGCTGAAGATTCACAACGAAGGAAAAGCTGTGGTGAATTCAGGAACCCGCGAAGAGTCCGAACATGATGTGGCCAGATTGCATGAATATGGACTTTGGGCGACTTTGCAGCGGAGTGGAACATGAGTGGATTTTCTAGAAATCCAGATGGTTCAGTTATTGCATCATTCACACATTACGAAGGTGCGATATTAAAAAGTTTGGCTGAGCAATTGCTTGAGTTGCTTGGTGAAGAAGAGGGCAAAAGTAGTGATCCACTATTAGCAATGGTTGGTATATCAACAAATGACGAATTACCTGATGATCCGGTTTTAGCAAGGCTATTACCAAATGCATATGAAGATCTAAAAGATGCTGCGGAGTTTCGCCGTTATACCGAAGATGGTGCACGCGAAAAGAAAAAAGCGCATGCACATACAATCCGTGATGGATTGATTGAAGTACTTGAGGACCATGCACTTGATTTAAATTCACCAGGTTTGGATAAACGGCAAGAAGTACAAATAATTTTGCGAGGCGAATTAATACAAGCATGGCTCATGGGAATTAATGATTTACGTTTATCACTTGGAGTGCGCTTAAAAATTACCGAAAACTCACATGAGGTGTACAGCAAAATGGGTGAAGATAAACCAGAACGAGCCCTTTACAATTTATTTGCCTGGCTGGGTTGGCTTCAGGAGTTGCTATTAACCACACTCACGGGACAAGCACAGACATAAACAGAATTAATTTATTGGATTTAAGCCGTATCATTTAGCCATGGTTTTGCATATCAGCGCCCAGTTAGTTGCGCAGATTTGGGATGAAGCAGAAGCGGTTCATCCCAATGAGGCCTGTGGCGTAATCGCTGGAACAATTGGAAGTGATCTACCAACACGTCATATTCCGATGGTTAACGCGGCCCATTCGCCGACTTTCTATGAGTTTGAGTCAGGGGATCTGCTGCGGCTGTACCGTGAATTTGATGACCGTGATGAAGAGCCAGTTGTTATTTACCACTCACATACCTCAACGGAGGCGCACCCGTCACGTACTGATATTGCTTATGCTGCCGAGCCAGGCGCGCATTACGTCCTTGTCTCTACTCGCGAAGAGATTGCAAGTAGGAGTGAATTTCGCTCATTTCGGATCGTTGATGGCGTTGTAACAGAGGAAGAAGTGGTACTTATTTAATGGAGTTAAATAGAGATTTAGCAAAGATTAAGCAGATAGGGGATACTTAGCGCGTGAGTAATTCAGATAATTCAAAAGTAGAAGTCCGGATCCCAACAATCTTGCGCCCATATACCGGCGGAGCAAAATTGGTGAGTGCTCAAGGTTCGACTTTGCGCGATGTCATCTCAGATTTAGATACAAGTCACCCGGGTTTAGCTGAGAGATTACTTGATGGCGGTGCCTTGCGCCGGTTTATAAATTTGTATGTAAATGATGAGGATGTTCGATTTATTGGCGGTCTAGATTTAGTGCTTAAAGATGGAGATAGCATCACGATTCTTCCTGCAGTTGCTGGCGGTTGCTAACTTCTAATGGCGCGCTTTGATTCGCTAGCTGATTCAGTTGGCCACACACCTTTAATAGGTTTACCAAAATTATCTCCATCACCAAATGTACGGTTGTGGGCAAAGATGGAAGATCGAAATCCAACCGGTTCGGTTAAAGATCGTGCCGCACTTTCAATGATTGAAGCAGCCGAAAGAGATGGATCACTAAAACCTGGTGCAACAATTTTGGAACCTACATCTGGAAATACTGGAATTTCTCTTGCAATGATTTCTAAAGTTCGCGGCTACAAATTAATTTGCGTTATGCCAGAAAATACTTCAGCCGAGCGCCGCCAACTTCTTGAGATGTGGGGCGCAAAAATAATCTCATCCCCTGCTGCTGGTGGATCAAATGAAGCGGTCCGCGTTGCCAAAGAGTTAATCGAGAAAAATCCTGATTGGGTTTTCTTGTATCAATATGGAAACCAAGCAAATGCTGATGCGCATTACGAATCAACTGGTCCAGAAATTTTAGAAGATTTACCAACAGTTACCCATTTTATTGCCGGACTTGGAACCACCGGAACTTTGATGGGTGCTGGTCGTTACTTGCGGGAACATAAACCAGATATTTCAATTGTCGCCGCAGAACCTCGTTATGGTGAATTAGTTTATGGATTGCGAAATATTGATGAAGGATTTATTCCTGAGCTCTATGATGCATCGGTAATAACCCGTCGTTTCTCTGTCGGCGCAGAAGATTCTGTTAAACGAGTACGTGAGTTATTGGATGTTGAAGGAATTTTTGCCGGAATCTCTACCGGCGCGATTTTGCATGCGGCTATTGCGATAGGAAAAGAGTGCGTCGCGGCGGGAGTTGCTGCTGATATCGCCTTCATACTTTGTGATGCTGGATGGAAGTACTTATCAACTGGCGTTTACCACGACGATATTGATACTGCGCAAGAGCGCCTAGACGGACAACTCTGGGCGTAGGCTCAGAGCCGTGGAAAACCTGACTAACCTGACAGCAACTGCAGCCCCCATTGGAGTCTTTGACTCAGGAGTAGGTGGATTGACTGTGGTGCGAACTATTTTGGATCAACTTCCAAATGAACCAATTCTTTACATAGGTGACACTGCTCGCGGACCTTATGGGCCAAGACCGCTTGCTGAAGTTCGTGCATTTGCACTTGAGATTATGGACAATTTAGTTGAGCAAGGTGTGAAAGCAATTGTGATTGCTTGCAACACTGCAAGTGCTGCGATGTTGCGCGATGCACGTGAACGATATTCGATTCCAGTAATTGAAGTAATCCAACCTGCTGTTCGTCGTGCCGTAGCCGCAACGCGCAATGGTCGAGTTGGTGTAATTGGAACACAGACAACAATTGATTCGAGCGCTTATTCAGATGCATTTGCTGCAGCACCACAACTTGAGATCACATCGGTGGCGTGTCCACTATTTGTTTCTTATGTAGAACGTGGCGAAACCTTCGGACAAGAAATTTTAAAGATTGCCACAGATTACTTACAACCAATAATTGATGCAGATGCAGATACTTTGGTTCTTGGATGTACTCACTATCCACTATTAACTGGCGTAATCTCGTATGTGGTTGGTGAAGGCGTTACTTTAGTTTCCAGTGCTGAAGAGACTGCTAAAGATCTGTATCGAAAGCTGGCTGAAAGTGGAGTTGAAAGAGCCGCAGACGCCGGAGCCCCCGAACATAAGTTTTATGCCACCGGAGATACTCGAACATTTTCGGCTCTTGCTCGACGTTTTCTCGGCCCAGAAGTTACTGCAGTAGAGAATTTAACCCTTTAATAAATAGAAATATAAAAATAGGAGAGAGTAAATGACCGAACTTAATCAAAGAAGTGATGGAAGAAGTAGCGATGCATTACGCAAGATTAAATTTACGCGTGGGTGGTTAAATCACGCCGAAGGTTCAGTGATTGTTGAGTTTGGGCAGACCCGGGTTTTATGCGCTGCATCCTTTACTGCTGGTGTTCCACGTTGGATGGCTGGGCAAGGAAAAGGTTGGGTTACATCAGAGTATTCAATGTTGCCACGTGCCACTAATACCCGATCAGATCGGGAAAGTGTCAAAGGAAAATTAGGCGGTCGCACGCAAGAGATTTCACGTTTAATCGGCCGATCGCTGCGTTCGATTATTGATATGTCAGCACTTGGCGAAAACACAATTGTGCTTGATTGTGATGTGCTGCAAGCAGATGGTGGAACTCGTACTGCAGCAATCACTGGCGCCTATGTTGCATTAGTCGATGCAATTACTTGGGCACAAGGTCAAGGTTTAGTAAAAGGATCACCACTTACAGATTCAATCTCGGCAGTTAGTGTTGGAATCATTGATGGAAAACCAACCTTGGATCTTTGCTATGAAGAAGATGTTCGCGCCGACACTGATATGAATGTGGTTTGTACCGGATCAGGAAAATTTGTAGAAGTACAAGGCACCGCAGAACGTGAACCATTTGATCGTGCACTTCTTGATCAACTCTTAGATTTAGCATTAAAAGGCTGCTCTGATTTAACTAAATTTCAAAAAGCAGCACTTGCTAAGTAAAGAGCAATAAATGAAATTGGTCCTCGCTACTCGAAATCATGGAAAAATTGTCGAGCTACAAAGAATTATCGCTGAGATAATGCCTGATGTTGAATTAGTTGGTACTGATTTATTCCCTGATCTTGCTGATGTTGAGGAAACCGAAGATTCTTTTATTGGCAATGCGTTATTGAAAGCACACGCAGTCGCTAACGCCACCGGCTTATCAGCGATTGCAGATGACAGTGGGCTAAGTGTCAACGCACTAAATGGTGCACCAGGAATATTCTCGGCTCGTTATGCCGGAACTCATGGTGATGATTTAGCAAACTTAAATAAAGTGCTTAGCGATATGGATCAGGCGCGTGATCGCTCGGCTGCATTTCATTGCGCAGCTGCATTTGCTAAACCAGATGGATTTGAAATAGTGGTTGAAGCGAAGTTGCTTGGGAGATTAACGACAACCCCAATCGGGGATGATGGTTTTGGGTACGATCCGATTTTTATACCTGACGGCTTCGAGATCACTACAGCCCAAATGAGCCCGGCGCAAAAAGATCAGATCAGTCATCGTGGAATGGCGTTTAGGGCTTTAATCCCAAAGGTAGTAAACGCACTTTAAGCGGTTTTTCAGAGGCGCTACTTCGACCTGTTCAGGGTCAGCACGCATACTTTTTACCTACTGTTCACCCAACTCAGGCAAGATTGGCGGGTGTCCACTCCAAGTGCGAGCAGGTTTACTGATCGCGAATTAAGTTGGTTAGATTTCAATCAACGAGTTCTTGAATTGGCGCAAGATAAAGAGGTTCCACTTCTCGAGCGAATTAGGTTTTTGGCGATTTTCAACTCGAACTTAGATGAGTTTTTTATGGTGCGAGTCGCTTCTTTGAAGCGAAAAATCGAAGCGGGTGTTGTTAATGTAAATTCAGCTGGTTATGCCCCAAGAGAACAGATGGAAGTTGTCTTAAAACGTACTCACGAACTTGTCGAGCGACAATCTAAATGTTTCCATGAAGATTTAATTCCAGAGTTATCAAAAATTAGAGTTAATTTCTTAACCTGGGATGATTTAAGTGAAAGTGAAATTGTTTACCTACAAGATTTATTTACCTCCAAAATTTATCCAGTATTAACTCCACTTGGAGTAGATCCGGCGCACCCATTCCCACATATTTCTGGTTTATCCCTAAATATCGGAATTCAACTTCGCAATCCACAATCTCTTGAGGAATTTTTTGCCAGAGTTAAG
This sequence comes from Actinomycetes bacterium, assembly GCA_014190175.1. The sequence continues at coordinate 23,644 of BJFZ01000010.1, forward strand.
ATTCCTTTAAACTTACCAAGATTTATCGCAACTTCAGATGGTGCAAAAAATAGATACATTCCGCTTGAATTATTAATTAGAAAAAATCTAAGTCAATTATTTCCAGGGATGGAAATGTTAACTCACTACACTTTTAGATTAACGCGTAATCAAGATATGGAACTGGATGAAGAAGAGACAGATGATATTTTGCTCACTCTCGAAAAAGAGTTGCAAAAACGCCGGTTTGGGCCCCCGGTTCGACTAGAAGTACCACTAGATATTCCCGCCAAAATTCTCGCCGATTTAGCCTATGAATTAGAGATCGATGAAAGCGAAATCATTAAATACCAAGAACCTTTGGATTTAACTGGCCTAAATCAAATTGCAGATCTTGAGATATCAAATCTAAAATTTTCGCCTTTTTCAAGTTCAACCCCACCACAATTCACCGAGATTGAAGATGATTCACCAGAAGAGTTTTTTGCTGCGCTAAGGCACGGTGAAATTCTTTTACATCACCCTTATGACTCATTTACAAATACCGTAGTTAAATTTTTAGAATCTGCCGCAGCCGATCCTAATGTTTTGGCTATTAAGCAAACTTTGTATCGCACATCTGGTGACTCACCCATCATGAATGCATTAATAGAGGCGGCAGAAGCCGGTAAACAAGTCCTTGCCGTTGTGGAAATTAGAGCCCGTTTTGATGAGATGGCAAACATGAAATGGGCGCGCAAGTTAGAAGATGCTGGAGTGCATGTTGTTTATGGATTATTAGGTCTGAAGACTCATGCCAAATTATCTTTAGTGGTTCGCGAAGAACCAAGTGGAATTAGACGTTACTGCCATGTTGGAACTGGAAATTACAATCCAAAGACCGCCCGGTTTTATGATGATTTTGGATTGTTAAGTGCTGACTTCTCTTTGTGTGATGATTTAACCAAACTTTTTAATCAATTATCGGGGTTCGCACCATCAACAACATTTGCACGTTTGTTAGTAGCACCTAAAACACTGCGAAGTGGAATTTTAGCGCGGATTGAAAATGAAATTAATAATCACAGCGCTGGTAAACCAAGTGGAATACGTTTCAAATTGAACTCTTTGCTGGATGAAGAGATTATTGAAGCACTTTACAAAGCCTCGAATGTCGGCGTCCCAGTGAAGTTGGTAGTTAGAGGAATTTGCGCTCTAAAAGCCGGCGTTCCGGGGCTTTCAGAAAATATAGTCGTTCGCTCAGTTTTAGGTAGATTTTTAGAACACACCCGAATTTATAATTTTGTTGCTGCTGGAGAAAATGAATATTGGATCGGTAGCGCTGATTTGATGCACAGAAATCTAGATCGAAGAATTGAAAGTTTAATACGTGTTGAAAGAAGTGATCATAAACTTGAATTGGATCAAGCGATTTCTGAAGATTTATCAGATGATTTATCAACGTGGCATTTAATTGAAGGCGACAAATGGCACCGCAAGGTATCTGATGGTGCGGGGAATAAATTACAAACTCCTCAAGAAGTGATGATCAAAAGAAAGAGGCGCTTACCTTCATGAGTAAAGCAAATTTTGATTCGGATACGACTGAGATTATGGCCGCTGGTGCGGTCCTTTATCGATTAGGTGAAGATGAAATTGAGATCGGCCTGATTCACCGTCCTCGATATGACGATTGGTCTTTCCCGAAAGGAAAGATTGAGTTTGGTGAATCTTTTTTGGCAACTGCCCACAGGGAAGTATTGGAAGAGACCGGATATGCGGCCAAATTCGGCCCACTAATAGCGGAAATTCAATATTTAGCTGAAGGGGTACCGAAACGAGTTAAGTATTGGGCAGCACAAGCGATTTCCGCAGCAAAACCAATTGCAGATATCGAAGAGGTAGACCAATTTGAGTGGCACAGCGTTAAAAGTGCAAAAACTAAATTAACTCACGAAGAAGATCGAAAAGTGCTTAAGTTATTTAAAGATATCTCCGTAGGAATAGATAAATATTCCACTTTGATTTTATTGCGCCATGCCAAGGCATTAAAGCGAGTCGAATGGATCGGCGATGATGGAGATCGGCCACTAGATAATCGTGGTCAAATTCAATCTGAGAAATTTCGATCGATTTACGAGGCATATGGAATAGATGAAATATTTAGTTCTGATGCCTACCGATGTCTTGAAACTGTAAGACCTCTAGGTCGTGATCTTGGAATTAATGTAGGGATTGCAAGTGATATCAGTGAATATCAATATTCGCGCAATAAAGATAAACCACTTAAATTTGCTAAAAAGTTTTTGAAAGCCTCTAAGGATAGTGAAAGTATTAAAACCATTTTGCTATGCAGTCACAATCCTGTACTTCCCAAGATTTTAAAAGAATTGGCCGGCGCGATGGCTGTTGATGAAATCAATTTAGGGCTAGAGCCGGGTGATGGTTGGGTTTTATTTCATCATGAAGGAAAAGTACGCGCAATTAATTTTATTCAAGCCCCTTAAATTTCTAACCAATCTAATCTTCTTAGGATGACCCCTTCCCGAAGCGCCCACGGACAGATATGAATCGCATCGACTCCGATTGCGTGCAAAGTTTGGCGTGCGACCATTGCTCCAGCCACTATTTGATGGGCCCGAGTTTTAGATACACCTGGAAGTTCATTACGTTCTGCTGCTTTCATCTTTAGAAGTTTAGGAACCATTTCATCGAGGCAGTCACGCGTTAAGCGTTTATCTGAATCACCAAGCCAATCCTGCGACATTTTGGCCAGTGTGCGTAGTGTCTTGCTTGTTCCAGCCACTTTATCAACCTTATGCTCAGCAAAAGCTGCAGCTGGTGTCTCTAAATACTCATTAATGTAATCTTCAAGATCGCGCGCGGATTTGTTGGTAAATGGATCCTCCTTGAGAAAGGAGTGCGTTAGCCGACCTGCACCAAGTGGAAGCGATAACGCAAGTGCCGGTTCCTCATCGCAACCGGTAGCAAGTTCAAGTGAACCACCTCCGATGTCGATGACCAACAAATCACCACTTGACCAACCAAACCAGCGACGAGCAGCTAAAAAAGTAAAACGCGCCTCTTCTTCACCAGATAAAACACTTAATTCAATTCCGCAATTTTCATTAATATGGTTGATTACCCGTTCACCATTTGTGGCATCGCGAATAGCAGAAGTTGCAAAAGTTAAAATTTCTTCAGTTTGAAATTTTGCAGCTTCAGTCATAGCGGCTTTTATAATTAAAGTTAACGCTTGAATTCCTTCTATCGTTATTGCGCCACCGGCATCCAAATAATCAGTTAAGTGAAGTTCAGTTTTATGACTAGTAGCTGGAACTGGTTGCGCACCGCGGTGGGCATCAACTACCTGTAAGTGGATCGTGTTGGAGCCCACATCAAGAACTCCCAATCGCATGTGGAAAAACTTACCGCGCAGAGGGCAAATATTCCGTTAAGTGGTTCAAAACTTTTATTGGTGTCAAGAAGCCGTCAAGAACTCGTCAAGAAGTGTAAATGGCGATTGAGATTGCAACGTATTGGGAAACCCAGGCAGCGATAACAAAGAGGTGAAAATATTCGTGAAAGCCGAAGTAGCGCGCATTTTTGCCTGGGAATTTAAATGCATAAGCCAGTGCCCCGACTGAATAAAATAAACCACCTAAGAGCAGCGGTATCAGAATCTTTAATCCACCTTCTTGGTACAACTGTGGTGTATAAATAATGGCCACCCATCCAAGGGCTAAGTAGATTCCGACATAAAGCCAACGCGGTGCTGAAAGCCAAAAAACTCTAATCGCAACTCCCGCGAGGGCTCCCAACCAAATTACCCAAAGCAATACTGCGCGGTCTTTACCAGCTAAAAGAGTTATCGCAAATGGAGTGTAAGAGCCAGCAATAATTAAATTTATATTTGCATGATCAAGACGGCGCCAGATTTTTTTCTTTTTTGGCGACCAAGGAACGCGATGATAAATTGCTGAAACACTAAATAGCGCAACTGCTGTTAATGCATAAAGTGCAACTGCAAACTTAAAACTTTCCTTACTTAAAATAAACAGCACCAAAGAGGCAATGAAAACTAGTGGTGCGGCAATTAAATGTGACCAGCCGCGGAGTTTCGGCGGGACGGGTGGAGTTGGCACGCCGGGAAAAGAGGGTGATGAAGGTGAAGAAGGTACTGAATAATCCAAATGCACCTCCGCTACTTACCTAAATAACTCCTAGATAAAACCTTAATAACTTGTTCGTTTTGGTTGAGATATTAGAAAGTATTTTAAATTGGTGCGGGAGGCGGGACTTGAACCCGCACGTCCGAAGACACAGGTTCCTAAGACCTGCGTGTCTGCCATTTCACCACTCCCGCAAGAGCGACGGAGATAAGGGTAAGCCCGATAGCCTTAGAGTGTGAATCCGGGGGATCTTGAAGCGGCTTTGATGGCCAAAGTACGCTCACTTTTCGACTCTGGAGCGGTTGGCGGATCAATCCCCGACCGGATCTCGGTTGAGCGGCCCAAAAATCGCGACCATGGAGATTTCGCAACTTCAATCGCATTGCAACTCGCCAAAAGTGCTGGAATTCCACCGCGTGAGATCGCACAGATGTTGGCCACAGCGTTCGCGCAGATTGACGGAGTTGAAAAAACTGAAATTGCTGGCCCGGGATTTATAAATCTAACTTTAGTTTCTGGTGCTCAAAGCGCAATAGTAAAAACAGTGTTAGAACAAGGCAAAAAATATGGTGAAGGAAATCTTTTATCTGGTGTAAAAATTAACCTTGAATTTATTAGTGCAAATCCAACTGGCCCGTTGCACTTGGGGCATACCAGATGGGCTGCCGTTGGTGATGCCATAGCTAGAGTTTTATCTGCAGCGGGCGCACAGGTAACACGTGAGTTTTATATCAATGACCGTGGAAATCAAATGGATTTATTCGGAGCATCACTTGCTGCTGCTGCACATGAATTGCCAATTCCAGAAAATGGATATCACGGTGAATACATTAAAGATTTAGCAAAAGAGATAGTTGAGCAAAATCCAGGAATAAATAAATTAAACGGTGATGAAGCTCTGATTGCTTTTCGCGAAGCAGGATATAAATTGCAACTTGCACAACAGCAAGGTGTCCTTAAAGAGTTTGGCACAATTTTTGATGTTTGGTACTCAGAGCGAAAATTACATGACGGTGGTGCGGTTGCGAACGTAGCCGAAAAATTGAAGAAAAATGGTCATGTCTACGAAGATGGTGGTGCAACCTGGTTGCGCACAACTGATTTCGGTGACGACAAAGACCGAGTTTTAGTAAAAGCAGATGGCGAACAAACTTACTTCACCTCGGACACTGCCTACTATTTAGATAAAAGATCTCGCGGTTTTGATTTATGTATTTACTTATTAGGCGCAGATCATCATGGATATGTTGGACGTTTGAAAGCGTTAGTTTCCTGCACTGGCGATGACCCAATTAAGAATTTACAAGTGTTAATTGGCCAAATGGTAAAAATAATTGAGAATGGCGAAGAATTAAAACTTTCCAAAAGAGCCGGAACCATTATCACTTTAGAAGAGTTAGTTGAAAAAGTGGGAGTAGATGCGACTCGATATTCACTTACGCGTTATCCAACCGATACCCCACTTACTCTTGATGTGGATTTATTGAAAAAGCGCACAAATGAAAATCCAGTTTTCTATGTGCAATATGCACATGCCCGGATCAGTGCTCTATTGCGAAATGCGAAAGAGCTTGGCATGAAGGTGGAAATAATAGATTTCCAGCAAGAATTACTTGATAGTGAGGCAGAAGAAGCGTTATCTGCCTCTATTGCACTCTTTCCAAAAGTTGTTGCTAGCGCTGCCGAACTTCGTGAACCGCACCGCATTGCTCGCTATTTAGAAGAGTTGGCCGGCCATTACCATCACTTTTATGCTCATTCACGTGTTCTTCCAATGGGGGAAGAGCCAATCACTGCGTTGCATCAATCTCGGGCGCTTTTGTGCGAAGCCACCCGCCAAGTCTTGGCAAATGGGCTGGCCATGCTTGGCGTAAGCGCGCCAGAAAAGATGTGAATACCATTAATACTGTGAATATCTGGCCGCGAAATACATCAATTGAAAATGGTGAAATTTATATAGCCGGAATTCGCGCACAAGATTTGGCAAAAGAGTTTGGTACTCCAGCATTCATTATTGACGAAGATGATTTTAGATCACGGATTCAGGAATTTAGAAGTGCCCTCGACATAACTTTTGGAAGCGAAAACTCTGGCATATTTTATGCCGGAAAAGCTTTTCTTTCGGTGCAAATTGCTAAATGGCTGGCGGAAGAAGGCGTGGGATTGGATGTTTGTTCCGGTGGCGAATTGGCTGTGGCTATTGCTGCAAAATTTCCGGCAAATCGAATTGAAGTTCACGGAAATAACAAATCCGCAGCAGAGATAAGAAGCGCAATTGAAATTGGTGTATACGTCATTGTTGCTGACTCCTTGCATGAAATAGAAAGAATTGAAGATATTGCAAAGCAACTTGGGAAAAAACAAGCAATTCTTTTGAGGTTAACACCAGGCATAGAAGCACACACTCATGAATTTATTGCCACTGCACATGAAGATGTGAAATTTGGATTTTCAATTGCAAGTGGTGCTGCTGCGATCGCTACAAAGAAAGCATTAGACGCCACACATATTGAACTACGTGGATTCCATTGTCATATTGGTTCACAGATTTTTGATAGTAAAGGTTTTGATATTGCTGCTCAGCGGGTAATTGAATTTATGGCAGAGATGAAAGCAGTACATGCGATTGAATTTCCTGACCTTGATCTTGGTGGTGGATTTGGAATCGCATATGTATCCACAGACACTCCGCAAAGTATTGATTCAGTCATAAGCCGAATGCATGAAGTTGTTTTAGGCGAATGCAAAAAACACGGCCTAGCTATTCCACATTTATCTATAGAACCTGGACGTGCCATTGCTGGACCTTCTACTGTAACGCTTTATGAAGTGGGTACGACTAAAGAAGTTAACTTAGATGGAGGTCAGCGGCGTAATTACATTTCAGTAGATGGTGGAATGAGTGACAACATCAGACCAGCACTTTATGGCGCACAGTATTCAGTGCAACTTGCAAACCGCACTTCAACGTCACCACTCACTTCTAGTCGCGTTGTCGGCAAACATTGTGAAAGCGGCGACATAATTATTCGCGAAGTCGACCTTCCAAGTGATGTAAAACCTGGTGATATTTTGGCGATCCCAGCTACCGGAGCCTATGGACGGAGCATGGCTAGTAATTACAATCACCAACCCCGCCCGCCGGTGATTGCGGTAAGAAATGGCCAGGCACGAGTGATTTTGCGCCGCGAAAATGCAGCCGACTTGCTCAATCTTGAGGTCAACTCCTGAGTGTTAAGTTGATCGGTAGGCTGTGCATATGAATTCGGCTAAAGGTGCGCAAGCGAATGCGCCCTTGCTAAAAGTTGGAATGCTCGGGGCCGGCGTTGTCGGAGGCCAGGTCGCTCGTTTGCTTGTTGAACAAAATAGCGATTTAGCAGCACGTTCTGGTTCACAATTAGCCCTTGTCGCCATATCAGTAAAAGATTTAAAAAAACCTCGCCCAGATTTCATTCATAGTGGTGTGAGCGTAACTAGCGATGGGGCATCCATTGTTAACGATCCGCAAATCGACATAATTATTGAAGTGATGGGCGGCATCGAACCTGCACGATCATTAATTTTGCAAGCACTAAAAAATGGAAAATCAGTAGTTACTGCAAACAAAGCATTGCTTGCTCAGCACGGTGCCGAACTTTATGAAGCAGCAGCAGATAATGGTGTTGATATTTATTTTGAAGCGGCAGTTGCTGGTGCAATACCAATTATTAGGCCACTTCGCGAATCACTTGCTGGAGATCAAGTTAAGCGGGTAATTGGAATTGTAAACGGAACGACAAATTATATTCTTAGTAAAATGGCTGCATCAGGTGCATCTTTTGAGAGCGCACTTAAAGAAGCACAAGCACTCGGATATGCAGAAGCCGATCCAACTGCTGATGTTGAAGGGTTTGATGCCGCAGCAAAAGCTGCAATTCTGGCAAGTTTGGCATTTCATTCTCGAGTTACCGCAGCAGATGTTTATCGTGAAGGAATCTCTGATGTAACTGCTGACATTGTTCGAATCGCAAATGAAATGAACCATGTTGTTAAATTATTAGCAATCGCGCAATTAACTGATGATGGAAGAATTGCAGTGCGCGTCCATCCAGCCTTACTTCCAAAAGAACATCCACTGGCATCTGTTCGTGATGCATTTAATGCAGTTTTCGTGGAAGCAAAATCTGCAGGAGAACTAATGTTTTATGGGCGTGGAGCAGGAGGGGAACCAACTGCATCAGCGATCCTGGGAGATTTAGTGGCAGTTGCGCGTCATCGCGCTCTCGGCGGTCTTGGCCCTAAAGAAAGTTCATACGCTGAGCGATCAATTGCGCCTATGGGTGAAACAGAAACCCGTTATTTGATTCGTTTAAATGTATCTGATCGACCAGGTGTATTGGCATCGGTTGCGCAAGTATTTGCAGCACATTCAGTTTCAATACAAACAGTTCGCCAAGATGGTAGTGATGAACAAGCTGAATTAATTGTGGTAACTCATTCCGCAATGGATTCGGCACTATCAGCGACCGTTGCTGATTTGCGAAAATTAGATACGGTTCGCTCGGTTGAAACTGTGATCAGAGTTGAAGGAGGCGCCAATTGATCTTTGGTAAATCAAGCAACGCTCATCTTTGGCGCGGAATAATTGAAGAGTACCGTCATCGCCTTCCAGTTTCGCGTAAAACTCCGGTAATAACTTTGCAAGAAGGCGGAACACCACTTATCTACGGCTTCGTTCTTTCTGACATGTTGGAGAACGACGTTTGGGTGAAAGTGGAAGGTTGCAATCCAACCGGTTCTTTTAAAGATCGTGGAATGACAATGGCGATGAGTAAAGCTGCTGAAGGTGGTGCGAAAGCAGTAATTTGCGCATCAACTGGAAATACCAGTGCAAGCGCTGCTGCATATGCCACAAAAGCCGGAATGATTCCTGCGGTATTAATCCCAGAAGGCAAGATTGCCATGGGAAAATTAGCTCAAGCAGTAATTCATGGTGCAAAAATTTTACAGGTTGCTGGGAATTTTGATGATTGCTTGACCCTTGCTCGTGAATTATCCGAAAATTATCCAGTTGCATTAGTTAACTCAGTAAATCCTTATCGAATTCAAGGTCAAAAAACTGCTTCTTTTGAAATTATTGATGCACTTGGGTTTGCACCTGATATCCACGCTCTTCCTGTAGGTAACGCTGGAAATATCACCGCATATTGGATGGGATACCAGGAGTATCAAAAAGCTAGAATTTCAAAAAGTTTGCCACAAATGTGGGGATTTCAAGCAGAAGGTGCTGCGCCAATTGTGCGAAATGAAGTTGTGAAAAACCCTGAAACAATTGCTACTGCAATTCGGATTGGCAATCCCGCATCATGGCAGCAAGCTGTAACTGCACGTGATGATTCTGGTGGACGGATCGGAGCTGTTTCTGATCAAGAAATCTTGGCGGCATATCGTTTAATAGCTGGACGTGAAGGAATTTTCTGTGAACCATCTTCAGCCGCTGGTCTTGCTGGTTTGCTGAAGGCAAAAGCTGCAGGGCAATTACCAAAAGGCAAAAAAATCGTGATTACAGTTACCGGCAATGGCCTCAAAGATGTTCAGTGGGCACTCGATGGTGCGCCAGAACCGATTGTGATTCCAGTAAGTGTTGCAAAAGCGGCCGAAGTTCTAGAGTTGGCATAATGCAAAGCAAACCAACTTTCCGCGCCACCCCGGTAACTATTCGCACGCCCGCAAGTAGTGCCAACTTGGGTGCTGGTTTTGATTGCTTAGGTCTAGCTCTTGAAATTTATGATGGGTACGCAGCGCAAGTTTCTGATGAAGCGGGCCTAGATATTCAAGTAGCCGGCGAAGGCGCTGATGAAATTAGAAAAGATGATAAAAATTTACTTATCAAAGCGATGAATCGTGCTTTTGACCATATGGGTGGAAGACCAAGGGGATTATCAGTACGTGCATTAAATGCAATTCCGCATGGACGAGGATTAGGTTCTTCTTCAAGTGCAATTATCGGTGGACTTTATTTAGCGCGGGCATTAGTTATCTCTGGGCAAGAACGTTTAACAGATCAAGATTTGCTTGCGATTGCAACAGAGATGGAAGGCCATCCCGATAATGTTGCTGCAGCTTTGTATGGCGGTGCAACTATTGCGTGGCTCGAAGGTGGAGTTGGTCGTGCAATTCCGATTACGGTGAATCACCGAATAAATGCGGTCGCTTTCATTCCAGAAAGTGTGGTTGCAACATCGAGTGCCCGCAAAATGTTGCCCGATGAAGTTTTATATAGAGATGCCACTGCAAATATTGCCCGCAGCGCATTGATGGTGGAAGCCCTAAGTAATAAGCCAGAGTTTCTTTATGAGGCCACGCAAGATTTAATCCATCAAGAGTTCCGTAAATCAGCAATGCCAAAATCTTTTGCGCTTGTGCAAAAATTACGAAGCGCAGGAGTTGCGGCGTTCATTTCAGGTGCCGGTCCCACTGTTTTAGCGTTGCATACTGGCTCGGTCACTGATGCGCAAGAGATCGCCCGTGCCGGAGGCAGTTCATTTGCTACTCAAATATTGGGAATCAGCCGGGTTGGCGCCCATATCTACGCTCCTAATTAGTTAATTAGTAGTAAAACAGCCCTGGGTTGAGTGCTATGCTTTTCTTACTCGGCCGGGAGTTCCCCGAGTAAGCAAGAAAAATCAGAGTCGCTTAAAATTCTTATTTCCCCAAGTTTTAAGTTAAAACCGGAAACACTTGAACCTTTTGTTAAGAGTAATCAAAGCGATAAATAATCCAACTGCGCTTATTTAATTGTTTATTAATTGAATAAGCCAAATAACCTGAATGAGGAAATGTGACTGAAACTTCAACCCGCGCGCGTAAACCCGCGAGCGATCTAAGCGCGATGCTCCTTCCCGAGCTGCGCAAAGTAGGTGTCCAACTTGGAATTGATGGCGCTATTAAGATGCCAAAAGCTGCCCTAGTTACCGCTATTAGTGATTTGCAAGCAGCAAATCGGGCCGCGTCAGCAAAACCTGCCCGTAAAGAACGTCCAGCAGACAAAGAAAGTTCAACTGAAAAATCTGATAGCTCCAGTAACTCCAATAATGGCAATGATGGCTCTGGCGATGCTCGTGAAGATAACCGCGACAGCCGCAGTGATCGCAGTGATCGCGACAACGTCAATAATAGGAATGATCGCGACAACCGCAGTGACCGTAATGATCGCGACAACCGTAATGACCGGGGACGTGACCGTCACCGTGATCGTGATCGCAACCGTGATCGCCACCGCCCTCCACGTGAAGAGCGTGAAGCGGTTATTTCTGAAGGTGATGTTTTGGTTCCAGTTGGTGGTTTAGTAGATATCCTCGACAACTTCTCATTTATTCGCACAAGTGGTTACCTTCCAAGTCCAAATGATGTTTATGTTTCCATGCAACAAGTTCGTAAATACGGACTTCGCAAAGGAGATGTGGTAACCGGAGCTGTTCGTGAACCACGTGAAGGCGAACGCCGTGAGAAATTTAATGCACTACTTCGTTTAGACACCATTAATGGAATGGAACCTGACGAGGCTAAAGATCGTATTGAGTTTAATAAATTAGTTCCGCTATATCCACAAGATCGTTTACGTTTAGAGACTGAACCAAATATTTTAACTACACGCGTCATTGATCTAATTGCTCCAATCGGAAAAGGCCAACGCGGATTGATCGTCTCACCTCCAAAAGCCGGAAAGACGATGGTGCTTCAAGCAATTGCAAACGCAATTACAAAAAATAACCCTGAAGTTCACTTGATGGTTGTTCTTGTAGATGAGCGCCCAGAAGAAGTTACCGACATGCAGCGTTCTGTTAAGGGAGAAGTTATTTCTTCTACATTTGATCGTCCAGCTGAAGATCACACCACAGTTGCAGAGCTTGCAATCGAGCGTGCAAAACGTTTAGTTGAATTAGGTCATGATGTAGTTGTGCTTCTTGATTCAATTACTCGATTAGGTCGCGCATACAACATCGCTGCTCCTGCTAGTGGAAGAATTCTTTCCGGTGGTGTGGATTCTGCTGCTTTGTATCCACCTAAGAAGTTCTTCGGTGCTGCGCGAAATATTGAAGATGGCGGATCGCTAACAATTCTTGCAACTGCCCTCGTTGATACTGGTTCAAGAATGGATGAAGTTATTTTTGAAGAGTTCAAAGGAACCGGAAATATGGAACTTAAACTCGATCGCCGTTTAGCTGATAAGCGCATCTTCCCAGCAGTTGATGTTGATGCATCTGGTACCCGTAAAGAAGAGATTTTGATGGGTGCCGAAGAGTTGAACATAACTTGGAAATTACGTCGAGTTTTGCACGCACTGGATTCCCAACAGGCACTTGAACTTCTGCTTGAGAAGATGAAGGGCACCAAGTCCAATGTGGAGTTTTTGATGCAGATCCAGAAGACCACAGTCGGGCCAACAAGCGAGGTTTAAGCGCAATTGCTACCGCCCCCAAAGGGGCGGTATCCTTTGGAATCTCTGGTTCACGACTTTTTTGCAAGAGAAAGCCGACCCAGCCCCATCAAGTAATTGGAGTACGTAATGAAGGCAGAGATTCACCCAGCATATGAAGCAACAAATGTGACTTGCAGTTGCGGCGCAGCATTTGTAACCCGTTCGACAGTTTCTTCCGGAGCGATTCACGTTGATGTTTGCTCTGTCTGTCATCCTTTTTACACCGGCAAGCAGCGCATCCTTGATACTGGTGGACGTGTAGCTAAATTTGAAGAACGCTTTAATAAAAAAGCCAAGTAACTACTTTTAAATGGCCGTACTCATCTCGCCATTGGCGAGATTGGGTGCGGTCTTTTCATTGGAATTAGTAAAAAGAGAAAGTACAAGCTGATGAAGCTGGAGAGGCAGGTGGGCAGATGGCGAAAGAAATTACCGAACGTTTCACCACTGCACTTGAGCTGCTTGCCGAACATGCCAAAATAGAGACAGCACTTGCTGATCCTGGCGTTCACAATGATCCAAATCGGGCCCGCCAATTAAGTAAGCGGTACTCACAACTTGGACCAATCGTTGCCGGTTATCGTGCATGGCATGCGGCCGAAGATGATTTAACTGCAGCACGAGAGTTGGCAGTTGAAGATCAATCTTTTTCTGCTGAACTTCCGGCACTTGAAGAGTTTGCCGCAGCCGCTGCAACAAAGTTAGAGGAGTTGTTGTTGCCTCGAGATGTAAATGATGACCGCGATGTAATTATTGAAGTTAAAGCCGGTGCTGGCGGAGATGAATCAGCGTTATTTGCCGGAGATCTTTTACGGATGTATATGCGATACGCCGAAAGACAAGGTTGGAAAACTGAGTTAAT
>BJFZ01000011.1:0-16614 GCA_014190175.1 Actinomycetes bacterium
CTGCGCTAGTAGCCGTAGTAGATAGCCCACGAGCGCTAATCATTGGCGGAAAAGTTTCGTTGCCTACTGTGGGAATTTATGAGATTTACTTTCTTTTTAATATTGAAAATGAGTATGAAACTATTGCACTAGTGCGCAGCACGCTCTTAGTAGGTGGGTTATCACTTATATTATTGATTGCGATCATTGTTTTAGTAGTAGTTCGTCAGGTTGTCCGGCCAGTAAGATCTGCAGCGCAGATTGCTGAAAAATTAGCATCTGGACAGCTTGAAGAAAGAATGAGCACCGAAGGTGCCGAAGAGATAGCAAGTCTCGGAAGCTCTTTCAATGACATGGCTAATGTCCTGCAGGAACAAATTTTACGGCTAGAGAATTTATCTAGAGTGCAACAGCGCTTTGTCGCAGATGTTTCACATGAACTCAGGACTCCATTGACAACTATACGCATGGCAGCAGATGTTCTATACAGAGCAAGAGATAATTTTGAACCAACAATCTCGCGAAGCTCAGAGTTACTTTTATCCCAAATCGATAGATTTGAAAATATGTTGAGCGAACTCCTGGAAGTAAGCCGATTTGATGCAGGTGTTGTACGGCTAGAGCCAGAACTTCTCGATTTCAAAGTTGTCGTGCGCCGGAGTATTGAGGCTCTGGTGCCAATCGCACATGATCATCAGATTGATATTAATGTGACCGAACCAGAGCAACCAATTTCTGTGGTGATAGATCCAAGAAGAATTGATCGAATTTTGCGTAACTTACTAATTAATGCCATCGAACACAGCGAAAATAAAGATATCGAAGTTTTAATTAGCGCCACGGATCAAAGTGTGGCGGTAAGTGTGCGAGATTTTGGAGTTGGCTTAAGAAAAAGTGAACTAAATCGAGTCTTTGATCGGTTCTGGCGGGCTGATCCGGCACGGGCCAGGAGTAAAGGTGGCACCGGACTTGGACTTTCAATTGCGCAAGAAGATGCTCATCTTCATGGTGGTGTTATTGAAGTTTGGGGTGAAATTGGAAAAGGAGCGCAATTCATCTTTACCTTCCCGCGGGAGCGTGGGCAGAGTTTGCGTGACCGCCCTATTCCAATTTTGCACATAGCGGGATAATCCGCAAAAAAGATTTACCGGTTTTTACTCTGCTAATTTTATCGGTATTACTTCTTTATGAGAAAGTCGCTTTACCCCTTTTTGGATCTGATTTATCCAAAAAGATGCCCGGGCTGCCATAAACCAGCAGTAAGCATCTGTGAATCTTGTAAGATTTTTTGGGAGAAGCCACCAATAAGTATCAAGTTAAATAAAAATAGCGTTTCAGTTTTATCTGTTTTTTCAGTTGCGCAATATCGAAATGAAGTACGTGCAGTATTGCTAGCCTACAAAGAGGATGGCGAACGTGAAGCCGGAAAAGTTTTAACAGAAGCGCTCCTCCAAGCCCGTCGTGAAATTAGCAAACATTTAGTTTGCACCTTTGTCCCTATTCCCTCAAATCCCAAATCAGTTCGGCGAAGAGGTCGCGATTTCATGCTAGATCTTTGTAATCAAGTGGCAATTCAAAGTGGGGATAAAGTCTTATCGATTATGAAAGTCAAGAGAGATGTACAAGACCAGAGCAAACTTAATGAAAGAGAGCGTTCTCAAAATTTGGTTGGTGCTTTTGATTGCACGCCAAAAAATTTGAAGTTGTTAGTAAAATTTCCAATAATTCTGGTTGATGATTTACTGACAACGGGGGCGACTTTACGAGAGGCGCAGCGGGCCCTGCGTCAGCGCGGCGTCATACCAATTGGGGCCATCACGGCAGCCCATACTGCACTTTTTAGAGGTAATTAAGCCGTAATTAAGCCGTAGATAAGCCGTAGATAAGCCGGAAAATTGGAAGCCAAGTGCCCCTCACGATTAGAGTAGGCCTAAGTTAATTACCCTCCATTTAGAACGAGCGTTTACGAGAAGGTGTCCGTGGTTGCGATATTAGACAAGATCCTGCGTGCAGGTGAAGGACGCGTCGTAAAAGATCTCCAAAAGGCCGCTAAAAAAGTTAATGAGTTTGAACCTTCGATTTTGGGCTTAACAGATGAACAACTACGAAATAAAACCGTTGAATTTCGCCAGCGCCTAAGTGAGGGCGAAGATTTAGATGATTTGCTTCCAGAAGCTTTTGCAGTTGTGCGCGAGGCCGCTAAGCGAACTTTGGGTCAACGTCATTACGATGTTCAACTTATGGGAGGTATAGCACTCCATCGCGGCAACATCGCTGAAATGCGCACAGGTGAAGGTAAAACATTAGTTTCGACATTGCCAGCTTATTTAAATGCGCTAACTAGAAAAGGCGTCCATATTATTACGGTAAATGATTATTTAGCAGAACGTGACAGTGAATGGATGGGGCGCGTACATCGTTTTCTTGGATTAAAAGTCGGAGTCATTGTCAGTTCAATGGATCCAGCAGAAAGACGCGAAGCCTATGCTTGCGATATAACTTATGGAACAAATAATGAGTTTGGTTTTGATTACTTACGCGACAATATGTCATGGTCGATTGAAGATTGCGTTCAGCGTGAGCACAATTTTGCGATTGTGGATGAAGTTGACTCAATTCTGATTGACGAGGCTCGAACTCCGCTAATCATCAGCGGACCAGCAGATCGCGCGACAAAATGGTATTCCGAATTTGCAAATATTGTTACTCGTCTGCAAGCAAATGCACATTATGAAGTTGATGAGAAGAAAAAAACCGTTGGTGTTTTAGAAGCCGGAATCACCGAAGTAGAAAAAGCACTTGGAATTCAAAATCTTTATGAAGCAGAAAATACGCCACTTATTATCTATTTAAATAATGCACTCCGTGCAAAAGAACTCTTTAAGCGCGACCGTGATTATGTAATCATGAGTGGAGAATTACTAATTGTTGATGAGCATACCGGCCGGATTTTGCATGGAAGGCGTTACAACGAGGGACTTCATCAGGCACTCGAAGCAAAAGAAAAAGTGGAGATTAAAGATGAGAATCAAACATTAGCAACCATAACCTTGCAGAATTATTTCAGGCTATACGAAAAACTATCTGGTATGACTGGTACTGCTATGACTGAAGCTTCTGAGTTTCACCAAATCTATAAATTGGGAGTTGTGCCAATCCCAACTAACCGACCAATGCAAAGAATAGATTCCTCAGATTTAATTTACAAAACGGAGATTTCTAAATTTAATGCAGTTGTTTCAGACATAGTTGAGCGAAATCGAAATGGGCAGCCCGTCCTAGTTGGCACGGTAAGTGTTGAGAAATCAGAAGAACTTTCTGGATTGCTAACAAAACGTGGAATTAAACATGAAGTTTTGAATGCAAAACAGCATGAGCGAGAAGCAATAATCATTGCCCGTGCGGGTTGTAAATCCGCCGTAACAGTTGCAACAAACATGGCCGGTCGTGGCACAGATATCATGCTTGGTGGCAATGCTGAATTTTTTGCAGATTTTAATTTGCAAGCACGCGGTTTATCTCCTGCCGAGAATCCTGAAGAGTATGAAGCAGCTTGGCCAACTGAAGTAGCCAACCAGAGAGCCCAAGTAGCTGCCGAACATGATGAAGTTGTTGGCCTTGGTGGACTCTACGTTCTTGGGACTGAACGACATGAGTCGCGCCGTATTGATAATCAGTTACGTGGTAGATCTGGTCGACAAGGTGATCCGGGTGAATCTCGCTTCTACCTTTCACTACAAGATGACTTGATGCGTCGCTTCAATTCAGCGCTAGTGGAAAGATTTTTAGGCGCGGCCGGAATTCCTGATGATGTCCCAATTGAGTCAAAGATGGTCAGTAACGCTATTCGATCAGCCCAGACTCAGGTAGAAAGTCAAAACTTTGAGATTCGTAAAAATGTTCTTAAATATGATGATGTTCTTAACCGTCAGCGTCAAGTAATTTATAAAGAGAGACGCGAAGTTCTAGAAGGTGCAAATCTTCAAGCACAGATGACCACATTTATTGAAGATGCCGTTGCTACATATGCAGCCTTCGGAACTTCACAAGGTTTCCCGGAAGATTGGGATCTGGAAGCACTCTGGGTTTCATTGCATGGCATCTACCCAGTAGGAATCACGGTTAGTGAGTTGGAAGAAGAGTGTGGTGGCAGATCTGGGATTTCAAGTGAATATTTACAGCAATCACTTGTAGAGGATGCATTAAAAAAGTATGCAGAACGCGAAACTACTCTAACTCCAGTCATTATGCGCGAACTTGAGCGAAGAGTTGTTTTATCTGTACTTGACCGCAGGTGGCGTGATCATCTTTACGAGATGGATTATTTACAAGAGGGAATTGGTCTTCGTGCCATGGCCCAACGTGATCCACTTGTGGAGTATCAAAAAGAGGGATATGAATTATTTTCTGCGATGATGGAAGGTATTAAAGAAGAGTCTGTAGGTTTACTTTTCAGCGCTGAAGTCTCCGTTGAGACAACAAATAATGGAGAGCAGATTCAGGCTCGTGGTATTTCAAATCAAGAAGAAGATCGAGAATTGCAATACTCCGCTCCGGGTGAATATCAAGCTCCAATCACAAAAACAGATAACGTTTCCCGCAACTCACTTTGCCCCTGCGGATCTGGTAAAAAATATAAACGGTGCCACGGAGATCCTCGTAACCGCTAGTGCTTACAAAATCTGCAGACAAGTACATATCCAGCGACCATCAAGAGCTTCAAATCTAGCCATCAGCGCACGTTTTCTGGCCGGACTATGTAGCAATAAGACTACTTCCATGCACTCTTCAGATGGTTTACCAATGTGCAATTTTCCAATCTTTAGAATTGTTTTCTTGGGATGAATGTTTTCAATTAGATAGGTAAAAACTTTCCGAGAGCACCAACGCGATAATTGAGCGATTGGACGAGCCCCAGCCATAACCTCTAGCGCCAGGATAATAAACCTTTCTGCCCAAACACCTCCATCGGGAATATCTGAGATTAGTGTGGGCTTTATATTTAACTTTCGATCTAACTCTCCATCTAAATCATCAGGTGTAGGAATAAATCCAAGTTCTGATTGCCTTATCGATGGTGCAACTCGAAAAATTAATCCGTGGTGTGTGCTTAGTGTTGGAGTTGTAATCATTTTTTCCTGCCCTTCTAGTAAAAAGAGCATTGCTTTTTTCTGATCTAAAAAACTCCACCAAAGAGTTCAATTTCTCTCATCCTTTTGGATGACTGTGGGAAAGGTTCTATTAATTTCGCCGCGTTGAAGTATTCAAGGGGAGTGCGAATTAGATATTTATTGGGAGGGTGTCTCGTAATCTCAGCTTCCATAGCCTTTTATCTAGTTGCCAGTAATTCACCCGAATCAGCAACTATGTGGGCGGCCAAAGTAAATCTTGTGCCGGGGCAATTGATAAGTAGCAATGATTTAGAGATCCGCAGAGTGCGTTTTGAAACTCAATCTCACTCATATCTTTCAGCTGAGCAATCTATAACTGGGTTGATCATGGTTCGCTCAGTGTTAGCAAATGAATTGATTCCGACAATGGCGATTTCGCAAGACTTAGCGGCACTTAGCAAAGCCTTAATTGTCCTGCCAGTGGGGAGAGAGTATATCTCTAGCGTTTTACATTCAGGAGAGAAAATTGATCTTTACTCTGTTTCTAATGAAAAACCATTTAAAGCAAAATTAATCGGAAAAAATCTAGGGCTTTTAGCATTTAATGAAAAAGGAATTGATTTCAATAACTTAGTCAACCTGACACTGATAGTCCCCATCGAAGAAGTTGAACTGCTTTTAAGTAATACTCAAGAGGGGAATTTTAGAATTGTCCAACATATCGTCGGATAGAAAAAATTTATTCAAAGTTATCACTGCCATCTCAACGCCAGCGATTGAGAGCAAAATTATTCGGGCTTTTGTCAAAGCCGAATGGAATATATCGGAAAGGTTATTTGATTTAAATAATTTTATTAGCGCTAACTCAAAAGAGTTAATTTTAATTATCACTCCTGATCAGAAAAGCATAAATGAGCTTCATGCAACCTGGATAGTAGGAATTGGAATAGAAACAGATGAGAGGTGGAAAAGACTTAAACCGAATTTAGTAATTTCTCCTGATGAGGTAGAAACACTTCCGTTGAAATTGATTGCGAGAATGGATGAAGCAAATTGCGAGGATGTAATTGTTGGGGCTAAAGAGATTTTATTTTTAGGGACTAAGGGCTCACCTGGGACTTCAACTATTTCCTGGAATTATGCCGGAGAATTGGCCCGTAGTGGCCAGAAAATTTTGCTTGCCGAAGAAAATATTGATGGGGCTGAAGGTGCCCTCTTTTTTGGTTTTGATGATCAATTCAGAGATACATCTATCTTTACTGCTATCACTATTCGGCCAAATTATGATTTGCTCTGTAATCCTCTTGTTCGCACAAAAAATGAAATTACAACTCCCCAAAATTGGGCAGAGCTAAGAAGAAAATGCCAAGAGAAATATTCACAGATCATAATTGATGGTGGCGTATTTGATTTCGAAGAAGATTCACTATTACAACAATATCTTCTAAATCGAGCCGAAAAGATTTTTCTCATTGGGCAAGATGATATTTTTTCTTTACTAAGGTTGAAATTGATGGTTGACTATATTCAAGGTCTTAGTAGTCCTGCCAAAATAACAATTGTGGTAAATAAATCTAAAGCAAATGCCAAATCAAATCTGCAGATAAAGAATCAATTAGCGCTGTCGGGTGATTTAGATATTCTTTTTTTCCCCAGAGCCAACCGACTTTTTGCTGAATGCGTTAGAGATGGCGTGCTCATAAGTGAGGTTAAAGGCAGCAAAGCCGCTTCGCAATTAGCGCTAATTAAGCGGCTCCACTCCTAGAGCAGAACCAGCGTCAATGGTAATTCTGTAGGCTGTGCAGGTGCGAATCTACCTGCCTGCCACACGCTCCCATCTTGAAACTTTGGTGAGTACAGGTCTAATTACGATTGCAGCAGGGTTTGCAGTACCAGATAAATTCGATATTAAATTATCCGAGGAAGAGTTAGAGTACGAAGCCAGTGAACGAGCACGTGATCTTTCGCGCGGCAGTGCTGAAAATTCACATGGATACGTGTTGGCAGTCGAGTTGCCAAGGAAAGATACTGAACAAGGGGCAAATGGAGAGATCACCCTAAATAGAGCGATAGCAATCGATGAAGTGGATTCTCTTTTACTTTCGGTGCCCGGAGATGATGAGTTGCAATGGTTTGCCACCCAAGAAATTGATTTATATTTGAAAGGGCAAGTAGGTTAAAGATGTCAGGCATTGAAGAGTTGACGAGTGCTAGTGCACTCAGTGATTCAGATTTAAAGAGATTGCAATCTTTGATTGCAGAGTGGCAGTTGTTGGCCGATTTGTCATTCGCTGATTTATTGCTTTGGGTTCCAATTCGTGAAAAAGAGAACAGTTGGCCCGAGGGACATGTAGTAATCGCACAGATGCGACCTACCACCGCAGCCACAGTTCATCCCCGAGATTTGATTGGCAACAGAGTTCAGTGGGGACAACGCGCAAGAATCGATTCAGCACTTTCGCAAGGCGAAATATTTTTAGATGGTGAGCCTGAATTAGTTGGTGAAATTTTAATCAAAGAAGAAAGTATTCCAGTTGTAAATGATGACCGAGTAATTGCCGTCATTTCACGTCATAGAAATGCCGAACTTTTGAGATCTTCTGGTCGACTCGAAGGAGTTTATCGAGAGACTGCTAATGATCTAGCACGTATGATAAAAGAAGGATCATTCCCAATTGAAGCACTTGCTTCTGAAGTAACTCCTCGCGTGGGAGATGGACTAATAAGATTAGATGTAAATGGAATGGTTACTTTCGCAAGCCCAAATGCAATTTCAGCTTTTAGGCGGTTAGGCTTACAGGGTGACCTTGAGTTGCAAAATCTTGGATTAATTGCAGAGGGGTTATTAAGCGAAAGTTCGGCTCGATTGCCGCGCGATGAATCCTGGCAAATAATTTTGAGTGGGAAAAACGCACGAGAGGTTGAGCTAGAAAATGGTCAAGGAACTGTTGATTTCTACATACTTCCGCTTGTGGCAGGAACGGATCGAATTGGTTCATTAGTTTTAGTACACAACGTGACAGAGATTCGTAGGCGCGACAAGGAATTAATCTCCAAAGATGCAACGATTCGGGAGATTCATCACCGAGTAAAAAATAATCTTCAGACAGTTTCAGCGCTTTTGCGGCTTCAGGCGAGACGTTCTGACAACGAGCAAGCTGAAGCAGCAATTGAAGAAGCGGTCAGACGGATCGCCTCAATTGCATTAGTCCACGAGACTCTCTCAACCAGTGCTCAAGAAGTAGTTGTATTTGACGACGTGTTAGATCGATTGATTTCTGGATTGAAAGATGTCGGCACCCGCCGAGAAGGTGTGGAAATTTCACGAATTGGAAAATTTGGAAACTTACGTCCTGAGATTGCAACGCCACTAGCTTTAATCCTTACTGAGTTGATTCAAAATGCGCTAGAACACGGTTTAGTAAATACCGGAAAACAATTAATTGTTTCAGTTAGTAGAAACGATCAAGAATTACTTATCGAAGTTATCGACGATGGCTCGGGATTGCCTGAGAATTTTTCAATGGCGACTTCCACAACTCTTGGATTACAAATTGTTCAAACGTTAACAACCAATGAGTTGGCCGGAGCGTTAAATATAAGTAAAAATCTTCCAACTGGAACTAAAGCAGTTATTCGCTTAACGGTTTTCTAGAGTTTCAAAAGGATTTGGATTTTCAATTCCACGTGCCCGATTACGCGCAGCTCTACGCTTAAGTGCTCTTCTTTCATCCTCAGATAATCCACCCCATACGCCAGCTTCTTGTCCACTCTCTAATGCCCATTTAAGGCAATCAGCGGTGACAGTGCAACGCGCACAAACTACTTTTGCTTCTTCAATTTGAGAAAGCGCTGGACCAGTATTTCCTACTGGAAAGAAAAGTTCGGGATCTTCATCGCGGCAGGCTGCTTCATGACGCCAATCCATCATGGCTCACCACCGCCTTGTCCTGATCAATTAGACCCACAACAAATAGGTCACTTTCGATTAACTTCATTTCATTTCTAATCAGTTCTCAACAAAAAGAGTATGTGGTACCCAAGTAACTATTGTCGCGCTGATCTTGCGCTACTTCAAGGACATTTTTATCTGAACAGTGGTAATCCCTCTCACATATCCGACATATCTCTTTAAATCTGGTGCCCCCGGCAGGATTCGAACCTGCGCACCCGCCTCCGGAGGGCGGTGCTCTATCCCCTGAGCTACGGGGGCAACTAATTGATCAGGTTATCAGCCCAAAGTGTGCGCTCTGAACTCATATGGCAGAGTTAGTGATTATGAGCCAATCTTTGAGTAAGGCGTACTTTGGTACTGGCTGTTTTTGGGGCGCCGAAAGACGTTTTTGGAAGATGGGCGGAACCACAAATACCGCTGTCGGTTATATGGGTGGCCAAAGAGCAAACCCAACTTATGAACAAGTTTGTACTGGTGCAACTGGCCACGCTGAAGTCGTGATGGTGGAGTTTGATGCAACTCAACTGACATATCTGCGCTTACTAAAAGAGTTTTGGAATATGCATGACCCAACAACTTTAAATCGCCAAGGTGGCGACATTGGCACTCAGTACCGAAGTGCTATTTTCTATACCACTGATGAACAAAAGGGAATTGCTCATAAAACTTTTTCCGAATATCAAGAAGTGCTAACGAAAAATGGATTTTCAAAAATTACCACTGAAATTTTACCGGCACCTGAATTTTGGTTTGCCGAGGAGTACCACCAGCGATATTTAGAAAAAAATCCAAATGGTTACGATTGTCATTCCACAACGGGAATTCCATTTCCTGAAACTGCTCATGAAAAAATCTAGTTCCAAGAATTATCCAGTACTTCTCGATGATGAAAAATTAAAAGCAGAATTAGATCCAATTTCTTATGCAGTTTTACGAGAGGCAGCAACAGAGCGTCCATTTACCGGCAAATACACAGACGAAGAACGCTCAGGTATTTATCGTTGCAACGCTTGTGCTGCAGAACTTTTCACCAGCAAGGAAAAGTTTCATTCAGGCTGTGGGTGGCCAAGTTTCTATGCCCCGAAAGAAGACGATGCCGTAGAACTGATATCTGATTTCACGATGGGAATGAAACGCACAGAAGTTAGATGTGCTGCCTGTGGTTCACACCTTGGGCATGTATTTGAAGGTGAAGGTTATGAGGTTCCAACAGATCAAAGATGGTGCATAAATTCAGTATCGCTAAATTTAGAGTTGAAAGATTAACGATTATCTAATGCTCTCCAGCAGTACCAAGCGGCAACGCTTCGATATGGACGTAACTTTTCACCTTTAACTCCTAACTCTTTCGGAGTTAACTCTTTCCGTGAGTTATGGATTAATTCCCAACCTTTTCTTACGCCAAGGTCACCAGTAGGCCAGATGTCTAAATGGCCAATTTGGAAGATCATAAACATATGCACCGTCCAATCACCGATTCCCCAAATTTCAGTAAGCAATCTTAGAATTTCAGCATCTTCAAAATCATGTAATTGCTCAATTGGCAATCCAGAGAGTATGGAATCCGTCAGTCCTAAAATAGTTTTAGTTTTTGCACCAGAAAGTCCTACTGCGCGAAGATTTTCAGCAGATTGCAATGCAATTGTTTGTGGATTTATTTCGCCACCGACTAATTCTTGTAAACGTCCATGGATTGTGCTCGCAGCCTTTCCTGATAATTGCTGGGAGACTACAGATGAAACCAATGATTGAAAATTACTCTCTTCAGAATCTGCTCGGCCAATTGTGCAAAGTGGATTGTTTGAAACTACCGCCTCGAATTTTGGATCAATCTCACAGATAGTTGCACTTATTGACTTCATTTTCCGCACTGAAATTAGCATTTGCTTACTCTAGACTGAGCCATCATTACTTACCAGGAGAGAAATGACATCAGTTAGCGTTTGGATAGTAACAATTGTTGTTTTGCTAGCCATGCTTGCCTTGGATTTAGCGTTAGCGGTAAAGAATCGATCTAAAGTTACCACTGCAAAAGAAGCTGGAATTTGGATTAGTTTTTATATTTTAGGGGCAATAATATTTGGTGCGACACTGAGTACCAGAAATAATCCGGCATCACATAGTGAATTTTTTGCTGGTTGGTTAACTGAATATTCATTGTCAGTCGATAATGTATTTGTGTTTATTATTATTCTTACTAAATTAAAAGTTGATAAAACTCAAGCCCAACTTGTTTTACTTTGGGGAATAATCATGGCGCTTGTGCTTCGCGGCGCATTCATAGCAGCTGGCGCGGCTTTGATTCACAGATTTATTGCAATATTTTTCGTCTTCGGAGTCTTCCTGCTTTATACAGCTTGGCATTTGGCTTCTGAGAAAGCAGATAACGATGAAGAGCAGTGGAAAGAAAGTAAATTAATCACATCTCTTAGAGCAAAAGGTGCATCAACTTTTAAGATTGCTCTTGTGGCAGTTGGAACCACCGATGTCTTATTTGCTCTTGATTCGATTCCAGCGATTTTTGGCTTAACCAAGGACCCTTACATTGTCTTCACCGCTAATGCATTTGCACTAATGGGTCTACGCCAACTCTATTTTCTACTTGGAGATTTCTTAAATAGATTGATTTATCTATCTAAAGGTCTTTCCATAATTCTTGGATTTATTGGAGTTAAGTTGATCATCGAGGCATTTCATGGAATCGGAATTCATGAGATCTTTGGAGTTCATATTCCTGAAGTATCCCTAGCAGTAAGCCTTGGTGTAATTGGATCCGCGCTAGGTGTCACCACACTCATAAGTTTGGCGGTAACCTCAAAACGTAACTAGAATTCGTAAGATATCTACCAGGGGAGTTTGATGGCTACTACGACAGCTTGGGTAATCACGGTCCTTGGATTACTCGGGGTACTAGCCGTTGATCTGCTTTGGGCCATCAAAAATCGGAATAAGCCGACTTCTACGAAAGAAGCGGGCACTTGGATTATTTTTTACATAGTCGCTGCAGTAATTTTTGGATACTACCTAGGAGTTTGGAAATCCACTCAAAGTCGTGAAGAGTTTTTTGCAGGTTGGTTAACTGAGTATGCGCTTTCGGTAGACAATATATTTGTCTTTGTAATTATCTTGACTAGGACTCGCGTCGAAAAAGAACGACAACAGCTGGTATTACTTATTGGAATTTTATTAACAATTCTAATCCGTGCTTTGTTTATTCCAGGTGGCGCAGTATTAATCTCGAAGTTCTCAAGCATCTTCTTTATTTTTGGTGCCTTCTTAATTTATACCGCATACCAACTATTTATGGAAAGTGTTGATGAAGAGAAAGAATGGAAAGAGGGCAAGTTGGTCACCGCTCTTCGCAATCGAGGAGCTGATACCTTTAGAATTGCTTTAGTTGCATTAGCAGTTACCAATATAGTGTTCTCGCTAGATTCAATTCCAGCTATTTTTGGATTGACTAAAGATGCGTACATAGTTACAACTGCAAATATTTTTGCACTTATGGGTCTGCGCCAACTTTACTTTTTAATCGGTGGTTTATTGGAGCGATTAATTTATCTATCAAAAGGCCTATCAATAATCCTTGGCTTCATAGGAGTAAAGTTAATTTTTGAAGCTTTCCATGGGGTAGGAGTTGATGCGATTCTTGGCATTCATATCCCTGAGATCTCTTTGGCAGTAAGTTTAAGCGTGATAGCAGCCTCATTAGCTGTCACAACAGCAGTAAGCCTTTCAGTAACCCGCGGCGCACATAAAAAGGAGCAATAAAAATGTCTACTAAAGAGTATGCAATTGTTACAGGTGCAAGCAGTGGCATTGGTGCAGCAACGGCACGACTGCTCGCAAAAAATGGTTATCACGTTATTGCAGCTGCACGGAGAGAAGATCGGTTAACCGAACTAGCCAAAGAAGATTCAAATATTGAACCATTTATTTTGGATGTTACTGACCAAAAGAGTATTGAGGGATTAACTGCTCATCTAAAAGGTAAACCAGTATCAATACTGGTTTCAAATGCTGGTGGAGCTTTTGACGGATTGGCCGTAACGGATGCAGATCCAGAACTTTGGATGAAGACTTATGAAGTTAATGTTGTTGGGTCAGTTCGAATGGTGGCTGCGATAACTCCGATAATGAAGAGTTTTGGCCGTGGACATATTGTGATTATTTCATCAACTGCTGGACATATTGTTTATGAAAACGGTGGTAGTTATACATCTGCAAAAGCAGGTGAAACCGCACTCGCCAGAACGCTGCGACTGGAATTATGTGGGGAGCCAATTCGGATCACTGAGATTGCGCCTGGCATGGTCAAGACCGATGAATTTGGAATGGTGCGTTACGGTGGCGATGTAGAACGGGTGGCCAAGATTTATGAAGGTGTTGAAGCGTTAACTGCCGAAGATATTGCTGAGGCGATCAGGTGGAGTGTGATGCTTCCACATCACTTCAATATAGATTCGATGGTTGTTCGACCACTTGCGCAAGCTGCCCAACACAAAGTGCACCGAGTAACATCAGTTAAATGAAACCCATAGAGGCAGATTCCCTTGCCCAGCTACACAAACGCAAAAGTGCTAAGTGGCGGGCGTTTCCGGCAGATGTGCTTCCATTGCCAGTTGCCGAAATGGATTTTCCAATTGCAGATTCGATAAAAAAAGTTCTTCATGATTTAGTAGAGAGATCAGATTTAGGTTATTTAGCATCAGTACCTGAATTGCCAGAAGCATTTGCGTCTTTTGCCAAGCGCAGGTGGAATTGGATCCTAGAACCTGAGCATGTGCACTTAGGCACTGATGTCGGGGTCGTAATTGTTGAAATTCTAAGATTGCTAGGCAAGCCCGGAGATCGTGTTGTGATTACTACCCCTGTTTACCCTGCTTTTGCATATTGGATTAAAGAAGTTCATATGGAAGTTGATGAACGTCCATTAATTGAAGAAAATGGTAATTGGAGTTTAGATTTTACAGCGATTGAAAAAGCATTTGCCAGTGGCGCAACGTTTTTTCTAATGTCTAGCCCACACAACCCACTTGGTTTAATTTACGAAAAAGAAGATCTTGCCAAAGTTGCCGAATTAGCAAAAGCGTACAACGTAATAATTATCAGTGATGAGATTCATGCTCCACTCACATTTACCACCGGAAAATTTATCCCCTTTCTTACTGTTAGCGATACTGCTCGAGAAGTAGGAATCACCGTAACGTCGGCAAGTAAATCTTGGAACTTAGCCGGGTTGAAATGTGGTTTCTTTTACACCCAAAGCGAAAAACTGCGTGAAGATTTAGCGTCACTTGATACGGGTATTCATCATCGCGCCTCAATTACCGGAGCCTTTTCTATGGTTGCTGCATTTAATGAATCAGATGAATGGTTAGATTCCGTAATTGCGCGACTGGAAATAAATAAAAAACTTATTGATGAATTGGTTAGTGGCACTCCACTTAAAGTTAGCAATCCACACAATAGTTACTTGTCGTGGATTGATTTTAGAGACACAGATTTAGGCGAAGACCCAGCTGCTGTGATTTTAGAGCGGGCAAAAATTGCGGTAAATAGTGGCTTAGCCTTTGGGGAGCCTGGAAAAGGATTTGTTCGATTAAATTTTGGAACTTCGCCTGAAATTTTGCAAAGTGCATTTTCCGGAATAAAAACTCTTCTCTAGCCATGATTTATGATGTGATAGTTGTTGGCGGCGGACACAACGGATTAATCTCAGCCGCTTATCTTGCTAAAGCTGGAAAATCAATCCTTTTACTTGAAGGAAAAGATCATCTTGGTGGTGCATCTATCAGTACTCGCACTTTTCCTGAGCATGATGTCCGGCTATCTAGCTACTCATATCTGGTCTCATTGCTTCCCGATAAGATCATAAAAGATTTAGGCATTAAATTCACCACAAAATCCAGAGATATTTCTTCCTATACGCCAGATTTTCGCGATAACAAGGATTGCGGCTTGCTTGTAGAACGAAATATCGGGAAACTCTCCCAAGACTCATTTAGAGAATTAACCGGATCAGATCATGATATTTTGGCATGGAAAAAGTTTTATAGTGAAGTTGAATCAATTGCAAAAGTGATTGCGCCAACTTTGCTAGAACCACTTCCATCCACAAAAAAATTGAAAAGTGAATTGGGAAATGACCGGTTATGGCATCAAATTTGCGAACAACCCATTGGTCAAGTTGTGCGGGAACGTTTCTCAGATGATTTAATTAGAGGAGTAGTACTTACAGATGCTTTGATTGGAACATTTACCTCCGTTGATGATTTGCAAGCAAATATCTGTTTTCTTTACCACCTAATTGGTAACGGAAGTGGGGAGTGGAAAGTGCCGGTGGGGGGCATGGGCGCACTTGCTGAGGAAGTTGAACAAGTTGCCATCGCAGCTGGAGTTCAGATAATTAAAAATACTAAAATTGCCAAAGTACTTCCCGATGCAAATGGTGTTGAATTGCAAAGTTCAACTGGCGTGAATTATGCGGGACGCGATTTAATTTGGGCTGCATCACCCACCGCTCTTGCTTCGGCTCTTGGAAACCAGAAGCCAAATTTGCGTGATGGTTCCCAGATCAAAATAAATATGTTGTTGAACAAATTGCCAGCATTAAAATCAGGAGTGGATCCTAAATCGGCATTTGGTGGAACTTTCCACATAAACGAGAGATTAAGCGATCTTGAGAATGCTTTTAATGTTGCAAAGCAAAATTTATTACCTGAAGTCATTCCAGCCGAAGTGTACTGTCACTCGATTACAGATCCATCAATTGTTGGAGAGAGCGGATTGCATACTTTGACTTTGTTTGCACTTCATACACCTGCTGCACTTTTTGAAAAAGATAGAGTTGCAAATACTAATTTAGTGACCCAACGAATCTTGAGTGGATTTAATCAATACCTAGCAGAGCCGATAGAAACCGTCTTGGCCGAAAATTCAGATGGAAGTAAATGCATTGAAGTAAAGACTCCACTTGATTTAGAAGAGGAAATTTTTCTCCCACGGGGAAATATTTTCCACGCCGATCTAACGATGCCATTTGCAACTGATGAAAGCATGATTGGTGAATGGGGCGCGCAAAGTGGTACCCCACATATCTATCTAGGCGGGGCTGGTGGTCAACGCGGTGGCGGTGTTAGTGGAATTCCAGCGCACAATGCGGCGATGGCCCTACTTTCAAAGAGTTAATCACCTCAGATAGGCTCACCCGGTGAGTCAATATTATCCTGAAACGCAGGCCATTATCGGTGGTCGCCCAGATCGCGCACCAGGGGCCGCGGTAAATGGTGGGATCCAACTCTCCTCAACTTTTTATGTAGGTGGGGAAAATAATTATGGACGTTATAACAAT
This sequence comes from Actinomycetes bacterium, assembly GCA_014190175.1. Next base: position 16,400 of record BJFZ01000011.1, read on the forward strand.
GAAACTTGGCAAGATCTTGAATCTGTCTTAGGAAAATTAGAAAACGGTCAAGCATTAATTTATGCCTCTGGACTAGCAGCGGTTACTGCAGCGTTGGATTTGATTCCAGGTGGCGGAAAATTTGTGATCCCAACTGCTTCATATTTGGGAACCGGGGCATTAATTGCAGAATTAGAAGAAAAGGGACGGGTAACACCGATCTGGGTGGATATTAC
>BJFZ01000011.1:16624-34791 GCA_014190175.1 Actinomycetes bacterium
GCTTCATATTTGCGAACAGGAGCATTAAATGCAGAATTAGCACAAAAGGGACCGGTAAAACCGATCTGGGTTGATATTACTAAAACTGCTGAAGTAATTGCTGCACTCGATTGTGCACACATGCTTTATTTTGAATCACCAACAAATCCACTACTAGATGTGGCCGAAGTTCAAAAATTTATTGACGCAGCACGGACGCGAAAAATTTTAGTAGTAGTTGACAATACTTTTGCAACTCCGCTAAATCAAAAGCCTTTAGATATGGGTGCGGATGTGGTTATCCACTCTTTAACAAAAGCAATCTCTGGACACAGTGATATTTTGCTTGGTACGGCCATAACTAAATCTGCAGATCTTTATGAAAAATTGTTGGTTCATCGCAAATTTCACGGATCAATTGCTGGCCCATTTGAAGCATGGTTGGCGCTTCGTGGAGTGCGGACTTTTCCGCTGCGGCTACGCCAAGCAAGTGAAAGCGCCGCTATTTTGGTGGAGCGATTAAAAAAAGATCCAGCTATTTCACGAGTGCGGTATCCAGGTTTTGGTTTTATGATCTCAATTGAATTTCATGGAGGTGCGGTAGCCGCTGATAAAGCGCTAGCGGCGGCGAAAATTTGGAGTAATGCAACAAGTCTTGGGGGAGTTGAATCTCTATGGGAGCGACGCCGGTTGCATCCTGAAGAGCCAGATACCGTTCCAGAGAGTTTGATTCGAATGTCAGTTGGTTGTGAACATGTTGAAGATTTATGGAGTGATTTAGCACAAGCATTACTTAGTACTGGCAAATAGTTAACCAACCGCTAGAACAAAATAGAGAGGATACAAAATGAGTCAAGAGCCATTTCGTTGGGGAATTTTAAGCACCGGAGGAATCGCCCAACAATTCACCAGAGATGTTCAGCGGTTAGCAGATCACAGAGTTGTTGCCGTTGGTTCACGTACTCAAGCTAAAGCTGATGAATTTGGCGATATCTTTCATGTGCCAAACCGTCATGCATCTTATGAATCTCTAGTAAATGATCCTTCCGTTGATGGAATCTATGTTGCTACTCATCATCCAATGCATAAGCGGGACACCATTTTGGCCCTTAATGCTGGGAAACCTGTTCTTTGTGAGAAGCCATTTGCAATGAGCGCGACAGAAACTGCAGAGATGATCAGTGTTGCTCGTTCTAAGAATTTATTATTAATGGAAGCAATGTGGGCAAGGTTTTTGCCACATATGATTCAAGTTCGTGAAGTTATTAAAAGTGGAGTGCTTGGTGAAATCATCAGTGTTCGTGCAGATCACGGCCAATGGTTCCCAGCAAATCCAGAGTTCCGTTTGTATAAGCCAGAACTTGGTGGCGGTGCTTTATTTGACCTTGGAATTTATCCAGTTTCATTTTCATCTATGGTTCTTGGAACCCCAAGTCGAATTACAGCTCGCAGTACAAAAGCTTTTACAGGTGTCGATGGACAAACTTCGATTTTGATGGAGTTTGCTAGCGGTGCGCAAGCATTGTTAAACACCACCAACCTTGCAGCAACTCCAAATCGCGCACTCATTGTTGGAACTGAAGCGCGCATCGAAATTGACCGCACCTTCTATGCACCAAGCACTTTCCGCGTTATTAATAATAAGGATCAAATTATTGGTGGCTCAGATAAGAAGTACACCGGCCATGGTTTACGTGAACAAGCTATTGAATTTGCACGTTGTGTTCGTACAGGATTAAAGGAATCACCGATTCTTCCGTTGGATGAGATTCAATCAATTATGGAAACTATGACTGAGATCGCTAAGCAAATTGAATTAACTTATCCAAAATTTGCTGAGTAATTAATTTAGCGGTGCTTCGTAATGAAGCACTTTGCCAGGATTAAGAATCTGGTGGGGGTCAAGTGTGCGCTTAATAGCATGCATGACTCCCACTGCTTCTTTTCCGGTCTCAGCAATTAGTGCGTCAATTTTCCCAGAACCAATTCCATGTTCTCCGGTGCAAGTTCCACCCATCTCAATAATTTTCATAGTCAATTTGTGAGTTAATTCGCGCACTTGTGCAAGCTCTTCAGGTTTTGCTGGATCGGTAATGATCAGGGAGTGGAAATTACCATCGGCTACATGTCCCAATACCGAGTAAGGGAAACGATCAGCGCGCAAAATCGCATCTGCGGCCGATACTGCTTCAGCCAACTTAGATAATGGAACAGCCATATCAGTGCTTACTCCGCGTTTTCCAGGGTTTGCCGCAATTCCAGCCCAATAGGCGTTGTGACGGGCTTGCCATAATTTTCTACGGGCACCTTCATCAGTAGTCCATTCAAATTCAGATGCACCAAATTCAGTCACAATCTCCTTTACCGATTCAGCATCTTCAGCAACACCTTGCGGACTTCCATGAAATTCGAAAAATAATGTTGGAGTTTCAGTCAAAGTTAAGTTGTCATGTGCGTTTACATTTCGAATGCATTTTTCATCAAGAAACTCACAACGAGCGATTGCAATCCCAGAGCGAACAACTGCGATTGCCGCCTCAACCCCTTGGGATAAATTCTCAAAACGAACAACTGCCGCTGCCATTTTCTCTGGTATGCCGTTTAACTTAAGAGTTAGTTCCGTGATTATGGCAAGAGTTCCTTCTGAACCAACAATTAATCGAGTTAAGTCATAGCCAGCGGAAAGTTTTCGAGTTTCGCGGCCAGTTTTGATAATTGTGCCGTCAGCCATAACTGCGGTCATCGCCATAACATTTTCACGCATTGAACCGTAGCGCACAGTTGTTGTGCCTGCTGCCCCAGTTGCGGCCATTCCACCAAGTGTTGCATCCGCGCCAGGATCTACCGAAAAGAAAAGTCCGTGCACTGATAATTTTTCATTAAGTGCAACACGATGCACGCCCGCTTCAACTCGTACTAGTAAATCATCAGGGCGAATTTCAATAATTTTATTCATCGGAGTTAAATCAAGACTCACTCCACCATGAAGTGGAAGGACATGTCCTTCAAGAGAAGTGCCTGCTCCAAATGCAACAACTGGAATTCGTTGTTCGTTGCAGTAACTCAATACTCGAGAAACTTCTTCGGTGGTACTTGCCATAACTACAGCCGATGGACGCACAGGAGGAAATGCAGATTCATCACGACCATGTTGATCAAGAACCGATTCATTAGTACTAACTTGACCTGCAACAAGAGTTTGCAGATGCGTAATTTGAACCGGGGTCAGATCAACTCTGTGCTCTTCCATGAGGCAAGCCTATGGGTTAAATTAGCCGCATACTAAATATTTAGGGGAGCAGGTCAAAAATGCCATTAGATCCGCAGGCTGCTGCTTTTTTGGCAAGAGCCAATGATGCAAATCCACCAGATATTTCTGAGGTGCCAATATCGGAAACTAGAGCTGGTTTGCAGGCTGCAAAGTTCATGAGCGGAGTTCGCGAAGATGTTGGACAAGTTACACATACATTTATTCCTGGACCAACTGCGGATTTACCAATTCGCATATTTACTCCAAAAGGTTCCGGCCCCTTTAATGGTTTAGTTTATTTTCATGGTGGCGGATGGTGTGTCTTTTTTGATGAACTCTACGAACCACAATTGCGATCATTGGTAAATTCTACAAACTCAGTAGTAATTTCAGTAAATTATCAGAAAGCACCAGAACACAAATTTCCAATTCCTTTTGATGATTGTTATGCAACTCTTGAGTGGGTTTTTCAAAATAGTGAAGCTCTAAATATTAATCAAAATAAAATTGGCATAGCTGGGGATAGCGCTGGTGGAAATCTGGCATCCGCAGTAGCGCTCAAAGTTCGAGATCAGGGATTGCGAACACTTGCTTACCAACTATTAATTTATCCGTGTAATGATCGCAAGTTTGATTACCCTTCAATGCTTTCAAACGCAGTGGGATATGGATTAACAAGTAAAGGAATGGAGTGGCTTTGGGAACAGTACCTAAATGGTGATGATGATGACCAAAACCCATATGCAATTCCTCATGTGGCCAAAAGTTATAGAAATTTACCTCCAACTATAATAATTACTGCAGAATATGATGTATTACATGATGATGGTGCTGCGTATGCGCAAAAGTTAATAGTAGACAACGTTCCTACTATCTACAGAGATTATCCGGGCCAAATTCATGGCTTCTTTAGCTACTCAGAAGATATCGATGAGGGGAAAAACCTTCGAAAAGAGTTTGCTCAAGATATAAATGGCATACTTAGTGCAGGTTAATTGTTGCTTCAATAATTAGGGAGTTCAGATGTCTGAGGAGTTATACATAGCCGGAAGTTGCAATATCGGCACCCGTGAAATTATGCGCCGGCGGATAGTCGCTCTGTCTGGTCTGCTGTTTGCAGCAATTACGGCCTCAATCGTGCTGGCACAGGATTCAACTAGATCAACTCGATGGGCAGTTTTCCTTCCACTTTTGGTAGCAGCTATCGGTTGGATTCAATCACGCCGCAAATTTTGCTTGGCTTACGGATTGGCTGGGACCTTTAACTTTGGACGAATGGGTGAGATCAAGCGAGTAAATGATCCAATCTCTCGAAATATTGATCGCAAGACTGCGCTGACCATATTGCTGCAATCCATCGGCCTGGCTTTTGCACTCACGCTGGTTTTTTACTTTTTGCCTGTATAGCCAAAATAACGAGTAAAACTGTTGACATATTAAATAGGTACCGGCACGGTATGCCTATGAATGGTCAGACCAGTTCTTTAAGTGTCAGAGATCGCGCCCTGGCGCCTCCAAGTGGAAATGATCTAGAGATTGAACTTGAAGAGTTAATTTTTTCAGAGTGGGCAAACCCTGGTGATCGCCTACCTTCTGAACGTGCTCTCGCCGATCATTTTCGGGTAAGTCGTCCACTGTTGCGTGAAACATTGCGGGCGCTTGAAGGACGTGGATTAATTCGAATTGAAGCTGGACGCGGAACTTTTATTGAGGACTTGACTCAAGTCGATCCCACCAGGATTTTGTCCGCTGCACGTCAAGGATCGATCACTCCAGCACACTTAATTCAAGCGCGGTTGATGATTGAATGTTCAGCAGCTGCGCAAGCGGCACAATTTCGCTCAATTGAAGATTTGGATGCATTGAAACTTTCTCTGTACGAAATGCACAACAGCAAAGATGCCCAAGTTCATGCAAATGCAGATATGGATTTTCATCTTCGCATAGTGACTGCATCACAAAATCCAGTGACGCAATTGGTATACGGATCAATTAAGAATTTAGTATTTGGATTAATGACCCGAAGCGCAACAGATAACACAGTTACTAAACAGGGCCTGCCGCTTCATGATGATGTCTATCAAGCGATTGCTGATAAAGATGCGATCCTTGCAGAACAGGTGATGCGCAAAATAATTTTAGTTTGCCAAGAACATTACGGAGATGATTTAAATTTGCCACTTTCAACGGTTTTAAATCGCAGAGCAAAGAGCAATCCAGAACATAAAGCATTGTTAAACGCTGCAAGTAAAGTAGTCCGGCAACCACTACAAAGTTCACAGAATTCACATAATTCATCGGGACGACAAGGTGGGATCACTCGATCCAGTGGCGTAGGGCACAAATAGGACGATTTTTTTGATCCTATAGGAAAGACCGCTTTTTAGGTCTCAGAGTTATAACGATTGCTAAATATAGGATCTTTTTTTGCCTATTCGCACCTTCTGCGTTGCAACCCTGTTGCAAATACCAAGATAATTCACCCCAACAGAGGTGAAGAATTTCATCTCAAATGGACTCTAAAGGGGGCCCGTAGTGTCAAAGCTTAATTCGACTCGCAAGGCTGCCGCAGTAGTTGCATCACTAGCACTCGCTTTTGGTGGAATTTCTGCTGCTACCAGCTCTGCAGCAACAGTTGCTAAGGATTGGTCATGTAAGCCAACCAAGGCAAAGCCAGTAACAGTTCGTATGATCGAGTACTTTGCAGGTCCTGCTCGTACTCCACTTCTAAACTCATTTGCTCGTGCATACGAAGCAAAGACTCCAGGAGTGAAGATTGACCTTATCTCTCCATCACAAGCTGATTCACCTGCAAAGATCACTCAGCTGATTCAGGCAAACAACGTAGATATTGTTGAACCAGCTGGTTCTATCTACAGCCAGGCAGTAGTTGCTGGACAGCTTGCAGATATTGCTAAGCAATTCAAGGCAACCAAAGCTTGGAAATTTCTAACTCCGTACACACAGGAAATGGCAGAACAAACAACCAAGGGCAAAATTTACGGAATCGGCAATGGTTATTACACCAAGGCTTCATTCGTACGAGCCGATCGTTTCAAAGCTGCCGGAATTCCAATTCCAAAGACCTGGGATGACATTTATGCTGCCAAGTCAATGCAAAAAGATAATCAATATGTTTACGCAATGCGTGGAGCAAGAGCTGCGCACTCACAAGCTCTTTTTGCTATTCACGCATATTTAGCGCCAAACCTAAATGCAACTGGTCTACAGACCAAAGATGGCAAGTCAATCTTCGCAACTGCTGAAGCAAAAACTGCTTTGGACTTACTTCTTAAAATCTGGAAAGAAGCAGCACCTGCTGCATCCATTTCATGGGGTTATCCTGAAATGGTTAAAGGCTTCCACACCGGAGTCGCAAACTACTTAATCCAGGACAACGAAGTTATTCAGATCGTCGAAGAAAACTTTGAGCCTTTTTCAAAGGGTAACTGGGTCATGACTCAGATTCCTAAAGGTCCAACCGGTTACTCTGCACAGTTCATTGGCGCTGGTGGACTTTGGTCAATCACCCAATCTTCAAAGTGCAAGAACGTAGCCCTTGGTTTCCTTGATTACATCACCCAAGATCCACAGCACGCATTGTTTGCTCGGGCTTACGGTGTTGGTCCGGTAACAACCACTGCTGCGAAGGATCCATTCTTCAAGGAAGGCGCTTGGGCAATTTATTCCAAGATCAACGCTGATCCTAAGGAACTTAAGTTCAGTGGCGTTCGTGGTCCTAAGTTGACTGAATGCTATGGAAAGGCCTATGCAACTTTGGATACAGACATGGCGAAGCTTTTCACTGGTGACAAAACCACAGCTCAGGTCCTAAAAGAGTGGTCAGAACTGTTGGGCGCAGCGACTTGCATCGATTAATTTCGAAGCAATACGCTAAAAGTTATAACTGCAACTTACTTTAAGTAGCAGAGATTCCGGGAGTGGCTGGTTATGAAAGTAACCAGCCACTACCCCTAATATTAAGAAAATTTGTTTAACTTAATTTTTTAAAGGGGTACGAGATTTAATGAGCGCGACGATGCAGGGAACAACCCGTAAGCGCCCGGCAAGTACCAGCCGAATGCTTAAAGCGCTGGCCTTTTTAACTCCAGCGGCAATTATGATCTTAATCTTTGTTTTTTACCCTGTGCTTAGAACTGTTCAACTAGGTTTTCAAAATTTTAATCTTTTTGATCAACAAAATATTGGTTACAACGGTTTAGAAAATTTTAGGAAGTTAGTAGAAGATCCAAATTTTGTGCGAGTGCTTAAAAATACCTTTATTTGGGTAACAGTTTCCTTATTTTTCCAATTTACAATTGGTTTTGGTCTTGCATTATTAATGAAAAAGAAATTTAAATTTATTGGGCTTTACCAAGGTTTAATTTTTATCCCGTGGGCTCTTTCCGGATTTTTAATGGGATTGGTCTGGAAATGGATTTTTGATGAGAGTTTTGGGGTGCTAAACGATGCATTACTAAAACTTGGCCTAATTGACACCCGTATCCCATGGCTCTCAAATGGAAATTGGGGAATGGCTGCGGTAATCATCGCAAATATTTGGTACGGAGTTACTTTTTTTGTCATCATGATTTTGGCGGCATTGCAAGGTGTCCCCACAGAGATGCTCGAAGCGGCTGAGCTTGATGGGGCGAATCGTTTTCAAACTCTATTTCAAGTGATAATTCCTTATATTCGTGCCACCTTAATTTTAATAGTGCTGTTACGAATCATGTGGATTACCAATTTTCCAGATCTAATTTTTGGTATGACTTCAGGCGGTCCAGCTGGACGCACACATATTATCTCTTCATGGTTAATTGAAAAATTAACCTTCGATGCAGATTGGGGAGCAGCCTCAGCTCTTGGTTTGATAACCATGCTGATTTTGTTTGTCTTTACTATTTTCTACCTAATGGCCACGCGACTCGAAAAAGACTCGGGGGTCTAAATATGTTAACTGCACTTGGTAAAGGTGGAAAATTCTCAGTCCTTACTATTTGGCTTTTGTTTACTATATTTCCAATTTACTGGATGGGATTAACATCCATTAAGCCAAAACGTGAAGTCAATGATCTGTATTATATCCCTAATTCGGGTTCTACTTTAGAGAGTTATCGCACCTTATTTAGAGATTATGCATTTGGAATCTTCTTAAGAAATAGTCTTATCGTTTCCTTAGTGGCCTCCTTTATAGTAATTTGTCTTGGAATACTTGGTGCCTATGCGCTGGCACGTTACGAGTTCAACGGGAAGTCCCAAATTATGTTGGCATTCTTAGCCACGCAGATGATCCCTGGGCTTATTGCCCTCGCACCGTTATATCTTTTGATGCAAAAGCTCAGCTTACTCAACTCATTAACTGGATTAATTCTCTGTTACGTCGGAGGCATGGTTCCATTCTCCACGATGATGTTGCGTGGTTTTATTCAGCGAATCCCACCAGAACTTGATGAAGCTGCATTGATCGATGGTTGCAATAGATTTACTGCGCTATTCCGGGTTGTAGCTCCTGTCGCTTTACCTGGAATTGCCGCGACTTTCATCTTCTCATTTGTGCAATGCTGGAATGAATTGTTCTTAGCCATGATTTTGATTGACTCCGAAGGTAACAAGACCTTCCCAGTTGCCATGCGTTCATTTATCGGGGGATACTGGATTGAATGGGGCGGATTATCTGCAGCAGTAATGGTAGGAATTATCCCAACGGTATTCATCTTTGGATTAATGTCTAAGTTTATGATTTCAGGATTATCTGCTGGAATTGTTAAAGGCTAATGACTACCTTCGATTTGGTCGAAGCAAAATCCGAGTGGAGCCTGGACCCAGAAGTTCACCATTTAAATCATGGAAGTTATGGAGCTCTGCCACGCGTTGTCTACGCAGAACAAAAAAAATGGCAAGAAGAAGTTCATAAAAATCCTGTTGGTTTTTATGCGCGCCTATCTCGCCCAGCTGTTGCGGACGCTCGGGCCAAGATTGCTAAATTTTTAGGACAAGATGCTGATCAGATCGCCTTGGTACGTAACACCACAGAGGCGGCAACAACAACTATGCGTGGCTTTCCCTTTAAATCTGGTGATGAAGTAATTGTTTTGGATCATGAGTATGGCGCAATTACTTACGCTGTTAAACGCGGGTTGGAATCTGCTGGTGGCAAAGTAGTAGAAGTAGTTATTCCACGTTTAGCTGCTGATGCGGATGTGGTGAAACTTGTCGAGGCTGCCATTACTAACAAGACAGTGATGTTCGTAGTTGACCATGTCACTTCGGCAACTGCGCGGACCTTTCCAATTTTTGAACTAAGCGCATTGTGCAAAAAACATGGCATTGTATTTACAGTGGACGCATCTCACGCTCCTGGAAATTTTGATACTGATCTAGATGCACTTGATGCAGATTTTTGGTTTGGAAACTTGCATAAATGGGTGAGTGCACCTCAAGGTGCTGGTGTTTTCCGTATTGCTCCACGTTGGCAAGGAAAAGTTCAATCACTCGTTGTTTCTTGGAATGAATTTGAGCCTTATCCATTGCAATTCGACATGCTTGGCACCGTAGATCTCTCGGCTTGGCTGGCCGCACCTCGGGCGATTGAATTTTATGAAGCATTTGGCTGGGAGCGAGTCCGCAAGGCGCACCAACAGCGGATGCGTTATGGCCGCGACTTAGTAATGGCCGAACTTGGTGTTGGCATTGATGAATTGCGTGAAGAGAATTTACCGATGGGTGTAGTTCCGATTCACAATATGAAAGGTGGAGTTGAAGGTTGTGCAGCGCTAGGCCGCAAGCTTGCAACAGAGTACAAAATTGAAGTCCCAATTACGATTTTTAGCGACAAATACTTTTTCCGGATCTCTGGCCATCTATACAATACGCCTGCAGATTATGAGGCTTTAGTAATGGCTGTTCGAAAAGAGTTGAAGTAGCAACTAATGGTTCTTTCTGAAAAAGATCTCTCGGTTCTAGAGCGCATTCAAGAGCGCATTCTTTGGCTTGCCGTGCGAATGGTCGATCATGCAAATCGCGAGCGCGCTAATACTGATGGAATTAAAGTTGGCGGACACCAGGCATCTAGTGCTTCTCTGGTTTCAGTTATGACGGCACTTTATTTCCACCATTTAAATAGTGAAGACCGCGTAAGTGTGAAACCGCACGCTTCACCAGTTTTCCACTCCATTCAATACCTATTGGGTCGACTAGATAAAAAGTATTTAACCCAACTTCGCTCTTTAGGCGGCTTGCAGAGTTATCCATCACGTACCAAAGACCCTGATCCAGTTGATTTTTCAACCGGCTCTGTTGGATTAGGGGCAGCGGCTCCATTATTTGCTGGCGTAACTAGAAGATATGTTGATGCGCATTTTGGCAAACGTCCTGATTCAAGATTTATCGCATTAATTGGTGATGCCGAATTAGATGAGGGAAATGTTTGGGAAGCAGTAGCAGATCCAGCCACACACGGTCTTGGAAAAGTTATGTGGATAGTAGATTTCAATCGCCAATCTTTAGATCGCGTAATTCCAGGAATTCGAATTGCGCAATGGCGTAGTCAATTTGAAGCGGCCGGATGGCATGTAGTTGAAACTAAATATGGCCGTAAATTAGAAGCAGCGTTTGCAGAGCACGGTAATGCAATCTTCAAGAAATGGTTTGATGACATTCCAAATGAGCAGTACCAATCTCTTTATGGGCAAAAACGTGAAGATCTGCGGGCTCGATTTTTAGAAGGTGCTCCAGATGGGGTAAAAGCCGAGATTGCAAAATACTCCGATGATGAACTTTTTACTTTGTTAACGGATCTTGGTGGACATAATTTAAATTCTTTACTTGCGGCTTTCAGAGAGTGCGACGCGGAAACCGAACGACCTAGCGTAATTTTTGCTTACACAGTTAAAGGCTGGGGACTTCCAATCGCCGGAGATCCACGGAATCACTCCGCATTATTGAGTGAAGCACAGATTAATGATTTGCGTCTTAGTAAAGGTTTGACTGAAAGTGATGAATGGAATTTATTTGCACCAGGATCTGCTGAGGCAGAACTTTGTACCCAACGAGCCAAGGCATTAGCTCGAGAAACCGGATCTTCTAAAATTGATTTAGTTTTACCAACTGAAACTGGTGTTAAAACTACCGGTATGACCTCTACCCAAGAGGTCTTCGGAAGAGTATTGAGTGAGATTAGTAGAAACGATGAGATTAGAAAATATCTAGTAACTACCGCACCCGATGTGGCCACCTCTACAAATTTGGGCGGCTTCATTAACCGAGCAGGTGTTTTTCATCCGCAAGAGTTAAGACGTTGGAATGAAGATCCAATTTTGAAATGGGCTGAAGGTCCAACCGGTCAACATATTGAATTAGGTATTAGCGAAATGAATTTATTTATGTTGCTTGGCCAACTTGGGCTTTCTTGGGATCACTCAAATCAACCACTAATTCCAATCGGAACTGTTTACGATCCATTTGTTTTACGCGGCTTAGACGCATTTATTTATAGTGTCTACTCTGGCGCTCGGTTTATTATTACTGGAACTCCATCTGGGGTAACTCTTGCCCCTGAAGGTGGTGCGCATCAATCAACCATCACTCCATCTGTAGGAATCGAACTTCCCGGAGTTGTGTTGATGGAGCCGGCATATGCCCAAGCACTTGATTGGTTGCTCTGTGATGCACTTACACATGTAGCTGGCCAACGTGAAGAAACAACTCCAGAACTTCGTCCTTCAGAGCTAGCTTTCTACTTTAGATTAACTACTCGTCCAATTGATCAAGATCCATTCGCGCAGGCAAGAGAGCGTTTGGGTGAAGCACTTCTTAGGTCCCAAGTAATTGCGGGGGCATATCGATTGATTGATGGACGTGCCAATTTGGATGATTCAAACAAAAATGAATTAACCAATGCACCGGTAGTTCATTTAGTGGGAACAGGCGCGGTCATGCCGGAAGTTTTGATCGCTGCTGCTGAATTAAAGAGTGAAGGCGTTATTGCGCACGTAGTTGATATCACCGCTCCTGGAAGACTCTATGGGGGATGGCAGCGCACTTTGCGTCAAGGAGTGAGAACCGCAACAACCCCATCTTTCCCGGGTGCTATGCGACCAATTTTTTCCGAGCGGGCACCAATCGTTTCTGTCCATGATGGCGCCTCCCATGCGATGGCTTGGCTTGGTTCAGCATTAGGAATGCCGCAAGTTGCATTAGGCGTGGATTCCTTCGGTCAGTCCGGCACCATCCATGATCTGTATGACATAAATGACATTGATTCCGGTTCGATCGTAAATGCTGCCCTTGCCGCCCTAAGTTTAAATATTTAAGTAAGCATTCAAGCAAGGCGGTAAATTACGCCATAGATCAACTGAGTGGTGGGGTAGATGGCGATTTCATTAGCAGAAGGCTTAATGGAGTCAGTTGGTCGTATCGCAAATTTAGAGAGTTTAGTAAGAGTGGTTCTTTCAGGAGCGCGTAGAAATATGGTTCCTCCGGCTGAGCGAATTGATATTCGTCCGGTTTTGATTAAAGAAAAATTAATGTTGCAGGTTGCAAGTAACGATGGCAGAGCGGTTACTACAAAAAATATTGATTTTGATAGCGCTGTCATCTCAGATCTCTTAGATAGTGGTTTTGCAAATATATTGGTGGAGTCCACAGATTCTGCAATCTCTATTCGAGTGACTAAAAAAGGTGAAGCGCAGATTCATCATGAAAAAGTAAGTAAGGCTCAAGATCTTGCACATGATCGAAAAAAGGAACGGTTGTTAGATTCTTCCGACCCCTATTTAATTGAAGTTGGAATTTCAGATATACAGGGACAAGTCAAACCCTCGCGACAGGACAAGTATCGCCAAGTCGAAGAATTCTTACGGATTCTTGCACCAGCTCTCGAAAGCGCAATTTCTGCTGGGCAAATTAAATCTCCAACTATCGAATCGCCACTAGAGATTGTTGACTTAGGTTGTGGTAATGCTTATCTAACTTTTGCAACTCACCAGTATTTGATCAGTAAAGAAATACCAGCACACGTTACCGGCATCGATATTCGAGAACAGGCCCGAGAGCGAAACTCCCAGATCGCTAAAAAGCTTGGAATAGAAAAAAGCATTGAATTTAAAGCAGATGAGATAGCTAGAGTTGGTGAAAGTCAAGTGGATATTGCTATAGCCTTACATGCTTGCGATACCGCTACAGATGATGCAATAGCCTGGGCAATTAAAAGTAATGCTGGATTAGTTTTGGTGGCGCCATGCTGTCAGCATGATTTGCAATCTAAGTTAAAAGAGCTGCCTGAACCTTGGCCTTTAGTAACAAAGCATGGAATTTTAAAGGAACGATTAGCCGATATCCTCACTGATTCCATTCGTGCGCAGATTTTGCGTTTATTAGGGTATCGAACGGATGTGATTGAATTCATTGGCGGTGAACACACTCCAAAGAATCTATTGATAAGAGCTGTCAATACAAAGGCAAAACCTGAGCAAATTGAGATTGCTCGATACCAGGAAATGCTAAAAGAATTAGGAGTTGTACCGGCTTTGGCAGAGCGGCTTGGAGATAGTTTTACTTTTTAAATTCCAATTCGTACCTAATTAAATTTATTGGTACTGTCTCCGCGTGAAGATAAAGGCTCGTCTAAAAAGCTATGTCGAGCTAATGAAATTGCGAGTCGTAGAGTTATTACTAATCTCCACAATCCCGGCAATGGCCCTTGCAGAACGCGGATTACCCCCATTGGGAATTACGGTCGCAACTTTACTTGGGGGTACCTTGGCCGCAGGAAGCGCCAATGCTTTCAATCAAGTTATTGAAAAAGATTTAGACCAATTAATGCAACGTACAAAGCGGCGTCCATTGGTTGAAAAACAAGTGACTTCCATTGAGAGTTTAATATTTGCCACTTTGATTGGAATTTTAGCGCTTAGTATTTTTTGGATTTTCACTACACCACTGGCAACATTTTTAACACTTTTCGCAATCGCTTACTACGTAATTGTTTATACAATTTTGTTGAAACGCAGGACTAGTCAAAATATTGTTTGGGGCGGTGCTGCCGGGTGTATGCCAGTGTTAATTGGCTGGGCTGCAATTACCAACTCAATAACTTTAAGTGGCCTATTATTTTTCTTCGTTATTTTCTTTTGGACGCCACCTCATTTTTGGGCGTTAGCAATAAAATATAAAGAAGATTATGAAAGTGCCAAGATCCCAATGCTTCCAGTAGTTGCATCTCAAAAAGTCGTAGCGTCAGCGATGTTGTGGCACTCACTTGCCATGGTTGTCGCCTCTATTGCTCTTGGATTTAGTGCGAAGTTGCCACTGGCTTACCTGATTATTGCGACTGTGCTTGGTTTAGGTTTTATCTATTTAGTAGGTGGGGTTCGCGAAACTACTGCTATTAACCTCGAAAAAGTTGAAAAAGCCGCCGCACGCGTATTCCACGGATCGATCACATATTTATCGCTTTTATCCTTAGCTCTGACCTTATTTGCTGTGATTTAGACAGGGTTTGCGGCTCTTCGGTTAGGCTGTACCCATGTCTAAAGTATTAGCCTCACTTCCAGTCGGTGAAAGAGTTGGGATCGCCTTTTCCGGTGGCCTAGACACCTCTGTAGCGGTGGCATGGATGCGGGCAAAAGGTGCGATTCCCTGCACTTACACAGCAGATCTTGGCCAATATGACGAGCCAGACATCGATTCTGTTCCAGGAAGAGCCAAAGAGTACGGTGCAGAGATTGCGCGGTTAGTTGATTGCAAAAGTGCATTAGTTGAAGAGGGGTTAGCTGCTATCGCTTGCGGAGCTTTCCATATCCGCTCTGGCGGAAAACAGTATTTCAATACAACTCCACTGGGTCGTGCAGTAACCGGAACTTTCTTAGTGCGGGCAATGTTGCAAGACAAAGTCGAAATTTGGGGAGATGGTTCAACTTATAAAGGTAATGACATTGAACGTTTTTATCGTTACGGATTATTAGCTAATCCAAATTTAAGAATTTACAAACCCTGGCTTGATGCAGATTTCGTACGCGAACTTGGCGGACGCAAAGAAATGTCTGAATGGTTAATAGCGAACAAGTTGCCATATCGCGATAACGTTGAAAAGGCTTATTCAACTGATGCAAATATTCTTGGCGCAACTCATGAAGCAAAAAGTCTCGAAAACCTGGACTCATCTATTGAAATTGTTAATCCAATTATGGGAGTTAAGTTTTGGGATGAATCAGTAAAGATTGTAACTGAAGATGTCAAGATCGCATTTGTGCAAGGAAGACCAGTTTCCATAAACGGAAAGAGCTTTACAGATGTGGTTGCTTTGATGAATGAAGCGAATCAAATCGGTGGTCGTCATGGACTTGGAATGGCAGATCAGATTGAAAACCGAATTATTGAAGCAAAGAGCCGTGGCATTTATGAAGCACCAGGAATGGCTTTGTTGTTTATTGCTTACGAAAGATTAATAAGTGGCATCCATAACGAAGACACAATTGCAAATTATCACGCTGAAGGTAGACGTCTTGGAAGGTTGCTTTATGAAGGACGTTGGCTAGATCCACAGGCATTGATGTTGCGCGAATCTTTGCAACGTTGGGTGGCATCTGCAGTTACTGGTGAAGTGACTTTGAGACTTCGACGTGGTGATGATTATTCAATTATCAATACAACTGGATCAACGCTCACTTATCACCCAGAAAAACTCTCAATGGAGCGCACCGAGAATGCCGCTTTTGGACCAGTAGATCGCATTGGTCAACTAACCATGCGGAACCTAGATATCGCAGATACTCGTACCAAACTTGAGATGTACGCTGCCCAAGGGCAACTTGGTGGGGGAGAGTTCAAATTGATCGGACAATTAGAGATGGGTCAGGAGTAGTTAATCGAAGTCGGGTAATCCCTATTGAAATCTGCAAAATTCGCTACTAAAGGGTGCAATGGTCTTGTTTAATCCAGCAAGATATATAACGATAAGGCAACTGCAGGTATTGATAGGTAAATTTGGAGGTCATAAATGTCAAACCAAAATTTGGGGAAAACAGGTAGTAATTTACCTACCAAAGACATTGATTCCGCCACTTCCAAAACGAACCTAACAGTAAGAACGCTTCCCGTGCCACCCGAAGCTCCTGAAGAGCCAGATATGAACGCGGTTTATTTGAAGGCATATGCGGGCAAAGTTGACGATTTGATTAAGTTGTTAGCAAAAGTTGCTGGAAGTAAAGATGGTGCCAAGATAATAAAAAATCTTCCTGGTTTTGAAGGAAAAAGTGCTGTCAAAGATTTACAAAAACATCCGGAAACTTTTATAAAAAGTTTTCTAAAAAATGATGATGATTTGGAATCCTTATTAGATACGATTCAAGATTCTAAATTGGGAGATAAATTAATTACTCTTCTTGAAAAGACTCCTGCAGGTCAAGCGTTATTGAAGGAAATTGCCGACAAGATCGAAAGCGAGCTCACTGAATACAACAACGCTATGATTCAGTATGAAGAAGAGTTAACAGCCTATGAAACTGCGCTAGATGAATTCATTAATCCAGCATTTCTGCCACAACAAGATGATGCAGAGATTGATGAAATAATTGCACGAGCCGAGGCTGAAGCAGAGGAAGAGGTTACGGTTGAAGATGCAGCTGAAGATGAAGTGATAGTTGGCGAAGAAGATGTAGTCGAGGACGAAGAGATGACTTCTGATGAGGAAGCAATCTCCGATGAAGAAATAGTTCTTGAAGAAGAGATTCTTGTTGATGGTGAAGTGCCATCTGAAGAAGAAATAACTCAAGGGTAATTTTTGATGCAGCGCTATGGCTCAGTGATCAGAATTCCACAATCTCACCGAGAGCAGTTTGAGCGCCATCACGCAAATGTTTGGCCGGAAGTTTTAAAGGTATTACATGACTCCAACATCCGTAATTTTTCTATGTATCGCTACGGTGAATTACTTTTCGAATACCTTGAATACGTTGGGAACGATTTTGAAAGCGATATGAAAAAAGCTAGTGAAAATCCGAAGAATATTGAGTGGCGAAATTTAATTGCGCCTTTGTTAGAAAGGGTTGAAGAGGCCACCCCTAGCGAACACTGGCACATAATTCCAGAGGTATTCCACGTAGATTGAAGTAAGTTTTAACAGAGAGCGTAAGTGCGTCGTGACGGGCTCGAACCGCCGACCCGGTGATTAAGAGTCACCTGCTCTACCAACTGAGCTAACGACGCATGTTTTTTAAACCGGGGGAACCTTATCAGCCGGTATCTTCTCTTCTAACTTTCACCATTTGTATGCAGTGTGTGGGGGAAGCCCTACTCAATTGATAAAAAATTCATGAAAATCTGGGATATCGCTACACAATATCCATTTTCCGGATTCTGGTTTGATCAGTAAGGGTTCGTCGGGAACCGCCTCTTGAGTTGTCAGATGGCTGGATATTCCAGCAAATTACGATGGATTAAATTAAAGATATTAGTCCGACACCCAACTAATTAATTAGGAGTAAAAAATGACTGAACAGACACCACCCCCAGCAGGTCCTGGAGCTGGATCACCTCCTCCACCACCTCCACCACCTCCACCACCTGCGGCGGAGATGGCTCCCCCTCCACCACCTCCACCTCCACCACCTGCGGCGGAGATGGCTCCCCCTCCACCACCTCCACCTCCTCCAGCGGCGGAGATGGCTCCCCCTATAAATCCTCTTCCATCAAGACCATATTCGTACCCGGACCCACCCGGGCCTCCAGGAACTTCGACAGCAATTGGCGGACCACAAGGTGGACCAGGAAACCAAGGCGGATTTGGCGGACCACAAGGTGGACCAGGAAACCAAGGCGGATTTGGCGGACCACAAGGTGGAAACCAAGGCGGATTTGGCGGACCACAAGGTGGACCAGGAAACCAAGGCGGTTTTGGTGGACCACAAGGTGGACCAGGAAACCATGGCGGTTTTGG
>BJFZ01000012.1 GCA_014190175.1 Actinomycetes bacterium
TGATTATGCCGAAGGTTTTGGTCTAACTTGCGATCGGATGGTTTATCTCTGGGATCAGTATTTAAATGGTAATGCCGATGACAAAAATCCTTATGCAGTTCCACAAAGTGCACCAACCTTAAAAGGTTTAGCGCCAGCGATTGTAATTTTGGCACAATGTGATGTGCTTTACTCTGATGGAAAAAAGTACGCACAACGATTAAGTGATGAAGGGGTTTCAGTATCTATGCGCGAGTACCCTGGAATGGTTCATGGATTTTTTAGCCATGGCGCTTTTGTCACAGATAGTTTGCGCTTGCGTGAAGAGATTTCAGCGGAAATCAATAAGATTCTAGGTTCATAGATTCCTAGTAGGATTAACAAGTGAACTCCCGTAAATCATTTGGCCTATTTCTTTTAGTAGGTGTGCTTTGGGGTGTTCCTTATCTATTTATTAAGATTGCTGTTGCTGAATTTTCAACTCCAATGGTGGTTTTTTCCCGGGTTTTGATTGGTTCACTTATTTTGCTCCCAATCGCCATTAAGCAAGGTGCAATCGCACCAGCTAAGAAATATTGGAAATTGATTCTGGTCTACGCCATTCTTGAAATGGTTGGTCCTTGGTATTTGATAACAACAGCAGAAAAAAGCATTTCATCCGGATTGGCGGGATTGCTTATCGCCACAGTTCCCATCTGGGCAACATTGCTCGCTTCTGCCTCTGGCGATACTACTGTGTGGCATTCAAAACGGCTTTTTGGCTTAGTGATTGGCTTTATCGGAGTCTTCGCACTTGTTGGGGTTGATTCATTTCGTGGGACAACAGATCTTGCTGGAGTGTTAATGGTTTTGCTATCGGCTTTCCTCTATGCCTTTGCAACCAACATGATTTCAACAAAAGCACCAGAAGTGCCGGGAATTGCAGTAAGTGGAATCTCGATGGCGATCACTGCAATCATTTTTGCGGTACCCGCTGCATTAACTTTCCCAAATCAAACTCCTTCACTAAAGGCAACCTCTTCTCTAATTGGATTAGGCGCGATCTGTACCGCCGCAGCTTTCTACTACTTCTTTAAATTACTTGCTCAAGTTGGTTCGGCTAGGGCTTCGGTAGTCACTTACATAAATACAGCGGTAGCGATCGGGCTGGGTGTTATTTTAATTAATGAACCACTTACACTTGGTATTTTTATTGGATTCCCATTAGTGCTAATTGGATCCTACTTAGCCAGCCGTAAAAACTCACCTTTAATTAATCAATCCAATTAAGGGTTTTAGAAACTGCTTTTTGCCACTGCTCAAATCCTTGTGTAGCCAATTCGCTATCTTTGTTTGGGCTCCATTTTTTAGCAATTGCACTTTTTGCCTTTAACTCGTCAGTGCTCTTCCAATATCCGACAGCTAATCCTGCTGCATAAGCCGCGCCTAACGCTGTTGTTTCGACAATCTGCGGGCGAACAATTTCTATCTGCAATACATCTGCCTGAATCTGCATGCATAAATTGTTGTTGGTAATCCCACCATCAACACGTAACTGCTTTAGTTGGACTCCACTCTCGGCCGCTAAAGCCACTAAAATCTCGCGGCTCTGATAACAAATGGCCTCTAATGCTGCACGAGCTAAATGGGCTTTGGTTGCACTTCTGGTTAATCCGACTATTACCCCGCGAGCATCACTACGCCAATGTGGAGCAAATAAGCCAGAAAAAGCCGGCACAAAATAAACGCCACCATTATCTGAAACCGTCTTAGCTAACTCCTCAATTTCATCCGCACTTGTAATTAATTCCAATTGGTCCCGCAACCACTGAACTGCTGCTCCGGTTACGGCAACTGATCCTTCAAGCGCATACTTAGTAGCTTCTGTTCCAAATTTATAGCAGACTGTTGTTAGTAAGCCATTTTCACTTCTTACTATCTGGGTCCCGGTATTTACTAATGCAAAGTTACCGGTCCCGTAAGTGCATTTTGAATCCCCTACTTCAAAACAGCCCTGACCCACCATCGCTGCTTGTTGGTCTCCAAGAATTCCAGCAATTGCAATTTCAGATCCAAAAACACCATCTTTTTTGGTATGCCCATAAATTTCCGAAGAAGATTTAACGGTTGGTAAGGTTGATGTTGGGATATTAAAATTCTCTAGCAATTCCCCGCTCCACGTGAGATTCTCGATATCCATTAACAACGTCCGACTTGCATTTGTCACATCTGTTGCAAAAACTCCACCATTTGCCCCACCGGTTAAGTTCCACAGCAGCCACGTGTCCATAGTTCCAAAAACTAATGAACCATCTGCCTTTGCATCGCGTACTGCAAGTGAATTTTCAATTAGCCACTTCATTTTGCTTGCTGAAAAATATGGGGAGGCCGGTAATCCGCTTAGAAACTGGATCCTTAGCTTTTGCGATTCAGAAAGTTTTTCTAGCTCATTTTTAGTTCGGATATCTTGCCAAACAATCGCATTTGCAAGTGGTAATCCAGTTTCCTTGTTCCAAGCCAGAACTGTCTCTCTTTGATTAGTGATACCGATGGCAGTTAAATCCGACCCAGTAATTCCAGCTTTTTTAAGTGCACCAACGATCACCTTGTTGGAGTTATCCCAAATTTCCAATGCATCATGTTCAACCCAGCCGTCGGCTAAAAGTATTTGCTGATGCTCCATCTGATCCATCGCGACTATCAGTCCATCGTGATTGAAAATGATGAATCTAGTACTTGATGTCCCTTGATCTAGCGCGCCGATAAACTTCAATTTTGGTTGACAGCTCCATACAGTTTTACGGTATCTCCCGGAATGTCAGTATCAAATGGGAAAAACGGTCTTTCCCTTTGCACATAAGTTAGCGCTTTGCAGGTCGCCGGAGTTGGCCCAGGTGAGTCGATTACATAGAAGTTATTGGCTATCGGGCTATAAGTCATAAAGTAATTCATCGGATTCTTAACAACTATTAATTGATAATCGGATGGATTCAAGCCCATTGAAAGGTATTGCTCGTCTCGCCATTCATAGGTTGGGAAAGTAGCTATAACTATATCTATTCCACCAACCCTAACTACCGCAGTGGCTCCCATACGGCCGCTGGCACCATCCCATACCCCGCCTTGATACATAAAATTTCCATTACTTACTTTAAGAACCGTTCCTTTAATACTTACTGGGGCTCCCCACTTTTTATCTATCTCAGCGCCAACTTGTAAATTAACTTCTGAGCCGACGCCAGATTTAATGGCAATTGCAGCAGCATTTGGCGAAACCACTGGATAAATCGCTTTTATATTTACATCAATATCAAGTAATGCGCGAAGAACTGCAACGCAATCACCAGCAGAGCCTCCACCGCAGGTATCTGCAACTTCAGTTAATACCGATCTCCCACTCTGGTTTTCAATTGCATCATAAATAGCTGCTTCAGCTTTCCAAACTTGGGGTTCAAACTCTTGACGACGATCCCAATACTCTTGGGCAATTTCGCGGGCCATTTTGGCCGCACTTTGTGGATCGTTATCGGTAACAAAAAGTGCGCCACTTCCCATTTCCGGGCGATCAACATATGGATGCACCAAGAAAACGCTGCTTGATAAACATTTACCTTCGTGTTCCCACTTTTTTGCTTTTTTCATGAGATCGAAAAAAGGTCCGGGTCTTTCAGTGGAAGCATTAATCGCACTTGTTAAAACTGGAACTCGAGCCATTACTTGAACTGGATTGACCTCTTTATTAAGCGTGCGCACCATTAGATCTGCAGCCCGAGCACCAGTGGTGAATGAGTCCATATGTGGATAGGTTTCCCAGCCAAACAACGCCGTTGATAGTGCAACCATTTTTTCAGTGATGTGAGCGTGCAAATCGAGAGTCACCATTATCGGAATCTTTGATCCCACAACTTTTCGAACTGACTCCAGCAATTCTCCTTCAATATCTGCAACGCTGACGGAAACTGCGGCTCCGTGCAACAAAAGCAATACCCCATCAACAGATCCAGCGGCTTTTAAGCGTTCGATAATTTCATCATGAAAAGTTGTATAACACTGATCTGTTAACGCTCCACCAGGAATAGTTGAAGTAAAAAGCAAAGGTACTGGAATGAATTCTGCATGCTTTGCGAGTTCACTTAATGTGCCGCCAACTACGCCATCATTTCTTTCAAGAATCTGATCACCACGTAGCAATTCGACCCGTTCGAAATCTGCTTCTGTAATTAAAGCACTAGTGAAATCATTGCATTCGGTTAAGATTCCAGCGATTGCAATCCGTTTCACTTTTGTACTCCTTAAAATCCAAACTTTTCAAGCGACCGCGGATTTCGTTGCCACTCTTTTTCAATTGAGATATGTAGATTAAGAAAAACCTGCTTACCCGTTACTAGCTCAATTTCACGTCTTGCTTTGGTGCCAATCTTCTTTAGTCGCTCCCCGCCTGGTCCTAGGACAATTATGCGCTGACTTGGACGCTCAAGGAAGAGTGTGGCAAAAATAGTTTTTATATTTTTCTCTTGAATCTCATCAATTACTACAACAATTGAATGTGGAAGCTCATCTGAAACTTCTTCAAGGGCTGCTTCGCGGATTAATTCAGCAAAGACCATGTAATCATCATCTTCATTAACTTGATTATTCGGGTATAAAGCCGGGCCAGTTGGAAGGTAGGAGATTAACAGTTCTCTTAACTTCTCAATCTGATCACCCTTGCGTGCTGATACCGGAATGATCTCTTTCCATGGAGCTAATTTTGATACTTCTAATAATCTTTTGGGAAGTGCATCCTTGGGGACCGAATCGCTTTTAGTCACAATTGCAATCAAAGGAATCTTTCCGGTAATTTCACTAATTATCCGTTCATCACCAGATCCGCTGCTTTCATTTGCTGGAAGGCAACATGCGATTAAATCAACATCTGAATAAGCCTCAGCCACGATCGCATTTAAGCGCTCACCCAATAATGTGCGCGGACGATGTAATCCAGGGGTATCTACCAAAATTAATTGACCTTGTGGGCGGGAAATAACACCGCGAATAATCCGCCGAGTCGTTTGTGGTCTGGTTGAAGTAATAGCTATTTTTTCGCCGACCAGCGCATTTATTAAAGTTGATTTTCCAGTGTTGGGCCGACCTACAAGAGTGACAAACCCTGACCGAAAATCTGGGGTTGATTGCTCTGAGTTTGGCACGGGTTAATCATCCCATCAGAGTCGAGCATCAAGTGACCACTCTGGCCGTCCTGACCGTATGCGCCAACTATCTCCTCGATTTCCCAACTGGAGATGACCAGTTCTGCAACTCGATCAGCGATTAAGCGGTTCACGCCAGCGCTAAGTGGAGATGAAATTGGCCCCGGAATAGCCATAACTGGACGCAATAATTTCACCGTATCTAATGCAGTCCTGATCGCTCCACTTTTATAAGCAGCTTCAACAATTAAAGTTCCGAATGCTAGCCCCGCGATGATTCGATTCCGAGTCAAAAAGTTATGTTTGTGTGAAGGCGTACCTGCTGGATGCTCAGAAATAAGTGCACCGTTATTACTGGCATCTATAAACAAATTGCTATGGGCCATTGGATAAGGGCAATCAACTCCCCCAGCAAGCACCACTACCGTTTTACCGCCCACTGAAAGCGCACCACGATG
Organism: Actinomycetes bacterium; assembly: GCA_014190175.1. Next base: position 5,606 of record BJFZ01000012.1, read on the forward strand.
TGCAGCAGCATCAACTCCAAAAGCTCCTCCACTAATAATGGTGTAACCAGATTCAGCAAGTGCGGCAGCAAAATCAGAAGCGACTCTTAATCCGTATGGTGTTGCATTTCGTGAACCTACAATTGCGATTGATTTAGCAGTTAAAACCGACAAATCAGATTCGCTGGATTCTATAAATAATTGTGATGGAGGAACTTCTAACATTCCTAATTGGCTTGGCCATTCTCTATCACTAGCAATAATTCTTCTCACACAAAACTCCGCTCATGTAATTTTGTTGCTTCTTCAATATCTGAAAGAGTGGGAATCGGATGTTGATGTAAATCCGCGATTGACCAACTAACACGAATTATCCGATGAAATGCCCGAGCGGTGATCAATTCGCGGTCAAGTGCACGATTTAAAAAAAGTAGACCAGCAGATTCCGGTGCAAAATCGTTTCTTAGGTACTTGGCTGGAATTAATGAATTACTTTTCCAGTAATAATTTGCAAAACGAAGAGCAGCGATATCTCTGGCTTTCATGACTCTGTCTCGAACTACCTGACTGCTTTCGCCAATTTGTGATAATCCAGCCCGACCAGTTGCGCCAACTTCGACTTGCAAATCTATGCGATCCAAAAGTGGTCCAGAAAGTTTATTTAGATAACGACGTACCGATTGCGGCGTACAAGAGCAGTTGCGCCCAGTTCCAGTAAAACGACCACAAGGACATGGATTTGCTGCCAAAACTAAAGTAAAACGGGATGGAAAATTTGCACTAGCCCCACTGCGGGAGATCGTGATTGATCCAGATTCAAGCGGTTGACGCAATGCATCCAGTACTCCAGAACTCATTTCAGGTGCTTCATCCAAGAAAAGAACTCCGTTATGAGCAAGGGAGCATGCCCCCGGTTTGATATTCACTCCCCCGCCACCAACAAGTGCTGCGCGCGTAGCGCTGTGATGTGGAGCCACAAATGGAGGTTGAGTAATTAATGGGGAATCATTACTCACTTTCCCTGCTAAAGAATGTAATGCAGTAACTTCTAAAGCACCTTCTCGATCCAGTGCCGGAAGTATTGATGGCAATCTTGCCGCAAGCATCGTCTTGCCAGCTCCTGGCGGTCCGATCATTAGCAAGTGGTGACCACCAATCGCTGAAATTTCTAACGCTTTACGCGCTTGAAGTTGACCCCCAACCTCACTTAAATCTAACTCTTCGCTTCCATTTTTTTCTACATAATTTTCAGCAAATGAATGCGTAAGAGTTTCGCCAGTTCGAATCCAAAGCGCACATTCTTTTAAAGTACTCATGGCTAAAATTTCCAAACCGCTTACCAATCCGGCTTCTTGCGCATTAACAACTGGAACTATTGCTTTATTGAAGCCAGCTTTTTTAGCCGCCATTAACGCCGGCAAGATGCCAAGAATTCCTTTTATTTTTCCTTCAAGAGTTAGCTCCCCCAAAATTATTACGTTACTCAACCTATCAATTGGTTCTACTTCAGATGCTGCTAACAAAGCGGCAGCAATTGCTAAATCAAATCCGGATCCGCGTTTTGGAAGCCAAGCGGGAGATAGCGAAATAGTAACTCGCTTATTTGGCCAAATCTCTCCAGAGTTTATTAAGGCAGAACGAACTCGATCTCGAGATTCAGAGAGTGCGGCGTCTGGAAGACCTAATAATGTATATCCGGGAAGTCCGATCCCAATATCTGCTTCTACATCAATAACAGAACCATTTAATCCAATTAGTGAAATACATTTTGCGATCGCAAGGCTCATGCACAAACTCTTTTTAAATGGTCAATCTCAATTTCATGCTCATTGGAAATTATAATTGAAATAACATCTAATCTCCACGGTTCACGATTAGCACTATTTTCGCTTAACCATTCAAGCGCTAAGCGATACATTCTTAAGTACTTAGTAGCGGAGATTGCTTCAATTGGATCGCCAAAATCACGGCTCGATCGAGTTTTTACTTCAACAAAAATGAGTTCATCTCGTGTATCAATTGGCTCACTTGCCACAATATCGATCTCGCCTGTTTTAGAGCGCCAATTGCGATCAAAAACGACATATCCTTGTGAAATTAAGTAATCAACCGCAATCTCTTCACCACTGGTACCTAATATTTGCTTCCTGTTTTGCATGTTCGGCAGGGTAAATTAGCTTTCTCAATGGTTGGCATCTTTAAATCTTAACTGTGTAAGAAACTCAACTGTTTAAAAGTAATTGTGCAATCGGGGCAAAACTTCGTCGATGAATTGAAGTAACACCTTTACTCTTCAACGCCAAGGTATGTGTTGGCGTTCCATATCCTTTGTGGTCAGCAAATCCATACCCTGGAAATTGTCGATCACACTCAATCATTATTTGATCACGATGTGTCTTAGCGATAATTGATGCAGCCCCAACAGTTGAACTCACTTGATCACCTTTCCAGATTGCCAATGTTGGTACTACCACTCCTTCAATCGCATAGCCATCTGTAAGTGCGTAATCACAACTTCCAATTTCAACAATTGCCCGACGCATCCCAGCCAAATTTGCTTTGTGAACCCCGTTGGCATCTATCTCAGCTGGGGATATTTCGATTACCGCAACCGCCAAAGCGCGCTCTCTGATTTCTAATGCAATCTCAGCTCTAACTTTCGGCGTAAATTTCTTTGAATCTCCTACTTTCGAAAGTGGATTGTTTGGATCAAGAATTACCGCGGCAACTACTAATGGTCCAGCGTATGCACCACGCCCTGCCTCATCTACCCCAACAATTCGCGCAAATCCATTTGCCCAAAGAGTTTCTTCTATAGTTGAGCTTTTACTTTTGCCCATTTTGTTTTTTTCTTATTTTGTTGTGATTTTTGTTGCAGGATTTGACTGACGCACTGGAATATTTTTTAGTACATCTGGCTCTGGAAGAAAACTGGCATTTCTTGGTGGCCAAACAATCGCCACTGCTCGCCCGACAACTGCTGAAAGTGGAACCATGCCTTTGCGTGGATCTTCTTGGTGATACCTAGAATCTTCACTTGCAGCGCGGTGATCTCCCATCGCCCAAACAAAACCTTTAGGCACGGTAACTCGAAACTCTAATTCGCTTGGATTATTACCTGGGTAAAGATAATTCTCTTTAATTACTACACCGTTAATGCTTAACTTTTTATCAGTACAACAGACAACTTCATCTCCAGCTACGCCGATCACACGTTTAATTAGATGCTGCTTTGCTGGATCTGGAAGCAATCCCACGTAAACCAAACCACTTCGAAGTATTCGGATAGCGGTTCCGCGGTTTTCTGGCAAATTTTCAGGTAGCCATCCTCCAGGGTCACGGAAAACCAATACATCTCCACGTTTTACATCAGTAAAAAAATTACTAAATTTGTTCACCACAACTCGATCATTGATCTTTAGAGTTTGTTCCATCGAGCCGGATGGAATATAAAATGCTTGTATCAAAAATGCTTTAATAAAAATTGAGATTATTAAAGAAACAGCGACAAGCAGTGGAATTTCACGAAGGAGTGAGCCCTTCGCAGGGAATTTCACTGGGATTAACTCTCTTCGGTCGCTGCTGCTTCTACAACTTCTGTCACTTCAGTTGCTTCAGTCACTTCAGAAACAGGAGTAGGGGTAACTGCGCTCACTGGCGTACCAGTTGAAGGAACTTCGCCACGACGCTCACGAATTTTTGCAGCTTTTCCGCGCAACTCGCGCAGATAATAAAGCTTGGCCCGGCGCACATCTCCACGTCGAACAACTTCAATCTTCTCGATTACAGGGGTGTGAACTGGGAAGGTACGTTCAACTCCAACACCATATGAAATTTTGCGGATGGTGAAAGTTTCACGAACTCCACTGCCGCTGAGACTAATTACTAAACCTTGGAAAACCTGGATACGACTTTTGCTTCCTTCAATAACACGTACGTGAACTTTGAGTTCATCGCCAGAGCGGAAAGTTGGGATATCGCTGCGAAGTGAGGCAGCATCTAAGGAGTCAAGAATATTCATTTCTAATACCTGCATTCTTAAAAGATCTGGAAGGAGATCGCCGCGGGACGAGCGCCTTACTTGAACTAACCCGATCAACTACCGAGATTCGCTACCCCCTGCGGCGGGGCGACTCGATCGAGTGGTGCTGCAACTACTTGCGTATTCTGCCTCAAGAAGGGGTAATCCCCAAAACTGCCGCTTCTGGTGCGCTACTGGTCGCCTTCAGGAGGCTTAACCTGCTTAATCTTCTCGGTACGTGCCACCGCTTGAGCAGCCCGCCATTTAGCGATCTGCCCATGATTGCCTGAGGTAAGGACGTCGGGCACCTGAAGGCCGCGCCAGACCGGCGGCTTAGTGAAATTTGGGTACTCAACTAATGCCTGACCATCTTGTTTAAGGGAGTGGGACTCTTCTATCAAAGAAGCGGCATTTCCGAGTACGCCAGGAATCAACCTGGTGATTGCTTCAATCATTACTAAAGCGGCAACTTCACCGCCGGCTAAAACATAATCTCCAATTGATATTTCGCGCAGATCAACCCGCGCACTTAAGTCGGTCATTACTCGAGCATCGATACCTTCATATCTTCCACATAGAAAAAGTAAATGGTCGGCTTTTGATAATTCTGCCGCCATCTCTTGCGTGAGTACCTGACCTGATGGCGTCGGGACAATCACAATTACCTGCGGATTATTTTCAATAATTGCATCAGTGGCATCTCCCCAAGGTTGAGCTTTCATAACCATTCCAGCTCCACCGCCATATGGAGTGTCATCAACAGTGCGATGTATGTCAGATGTGAAATCTCGAAGATCGTGAATTTGGATACTCAACAAACCATCTTGTTCTGCTTTGCCAATTAATGAAAGTTTTAGTGGAGCAAAGTAATCTGGAAAAATCGAGATTAAATCAATTTTCATCAAGTAACCCCTTTGGTGGTGTAATCACAACTTTGCGTGCTGCTATATCAACTGTTGGAACTATGGCTTTTACAAATGGAATTAACACTTGCTTCCCACCGCGCATAAACGAAAGTAAATTCTGCCCTTTAGTAGTTAATACATCATCGATAGTTCCAAGAACTGTTCCATCAATTAATTCAATAGTAGAGCCGATTAATAACTGAATGTGAAATTCATCTGCATCACTTTCGGCGATATCAACATCAGCCATCAGCAATACATTTTTTATCTTCTCTGCTGCTCCGCGATCAGATACGCCATCAAAAGTTAAAAGTAAAATTCCGTTGTGCCAACGTTGTCCAATAATTGTTAAAGGGCCAAATTTGGAAGGATCGGTAGCAATCTTTGTGCCAACTTGAAAACGATCTTCTGGTGAATCAGTACGTACTTCGACGGTAACTTCGCCACGCACTCCGTGAACGCGACCGATGCGGCCCACGATCAGGAGCATTTTTATTCGTCTGCTTCGAGCAGATCTACCCGGATTGGGCGACGAGCAAGTGCACTTGCAACGGTGCGAAGTGCTTTAGCAGTTCGTCCATTGCGCCCGATTACTTTGCCAATATCTTCTGGGTGCACGCGCACTTCATAAGTTAATCCACGGCGACCATTTTTTTCCGCAACAGCTACTTCAGCAGGATTATCAACAATCCCTTTGATGAGATGTTCTAACGCCTCATCGATCATGATTATTGGGCTGGAGTTTCGGCAGCCGCAACTTCTTCAGCTGCTGGTGCTGCAACTTCTTCAACAGCCGCTGGTGCTGTTACTTCTTCAACATGTGCTGGTGCAGCTACTTCAGCTACTGCTGCTGGCGCTGCTACTTCTGCTTGAACTACTGGCTCTTTCTTTGCAGCAAGACGTTCTGCAGCTTTTTTCTTTAATGTTGTTGCGCCATCTTTTGGCTCATTCATTGCTTCTCTAACAGCGGCTTCAAAGCGAATTAACTTGCTCTCTTTAGGAGGTGCGACGCGAAGTGTTCCTTCTTTTCCAGGAAGGTCGTAATGTTTTTGCCAGTCACCAGTAATTTTCAATAGCGCTTCAACTGCTGCAGTTGGTTTTGCGCCAACACCTAACCAATACAAAGCGCGTGATGAATCAACTTTAATAACAGATGGTTCTTGTCCTGGTGAGTAGCGACCGATCTCTTCGATTGCACGAGAGTTACGTGCAGCGCGTGAATCGGCAACGACAATACGGTAGTGAGGGGTACGGATCTTTCCCATACGCGCCAAACGAATCTTTGCAGCCACTAACACTCCTGAAATTTGGGAACTAGATTGTTATCTGGTTCGAGCGGTACCAGCAGGTGAAACCAGCCCACCTGACTTGGGACATATCTTGCCATCTCAACGCCCAGAAGCGAAAACGGGCGATATCTCCGCAGATCTCTGAGCCTGCGAACCAGATTAAGCGGAGATTTAGCCACCCTCAAGTGCTCTTTTAGCGGGATTGCCAGATTTTGATCGCTTAGGTGGTGGGGCAACCTTTGCAGCCGGCATCCCACCCATTGGAGGCATTCCACCAGGCATCTGCACATTCCCCGCCCCTCCCAAACCTGGTTGGTTACGCATCTGCTTCATCGCTTTTTGGGCGGCGCTAAATCGATCTAAAACATTGTTCACGTGAAAAACTTCAGTACCACTGCCTCGCGCAATGCGGGCCCGTCGTGAACCATTAATAATCTTTGGCTCTTGTCGTTCATTTGGTGTCATGGAATGAATTATTGCTTCAGCGCGAGTTAATTCATTTTCATCGATTGCCGCAATTTGTTTTTTCATTTGCGCGCTTTGAGCACCTGGCAACATTCCCAAAATTTTAGACATCGAACCCATTTTTTTCATCGCTTGCAATTGCTCTAGAAAATCATCAAAAGTAAATTTTTCACCAGAGATAAATTTCTCTTCAAGCTTTTGCGCACTGTCTCCATCTAGTGCCTTCTTGGCTTGTTCGGCAAGAGTTGCCACATCGCCCATACCCAAAATTCGGTTTGCCATTCGATCCGGGTGAAAAGGTTCAAACTCATTACTTTTTTCACCCGTAGATAAAAACATTACTGGTCTATTTGTTACAGATGCTATTGAAAGTGCCGCGCCACCTCTAGCATCTCCATCCATCTTGGTGAGCACAATTCCATCGAAACCTACTCCGTCAAGAAATGCTTGTGCTGTATTCACGGCATCTTGACCGATCATTGCATCTACCACAAAAAGTACTTCATTAGGAGAAATTGCATCTCTAATATTTTTTGCTTGTTCCATCAACTCTTTATCAACACCAAGTCGACCAGCGGTATCTACAATTACAAAGTTGTGAACTTTTTGTTTCGCAAATTCGATACCTGCTTTTGCAACTTTTACTGGATCACCAACGCCATTGCCGGGTTCTGGCGCAAAGACTGGAACTCCTACCGAACTTCCCACAACTTGCAATTGATCAACAGCGTTTGGTCTTTGCAAATCGCAAGCCACAAGTACCGGTGTATTACCTTCACTCTTTAAATACGCAGCTAACTTTCCGGCCAAAGTTGTTTTTCCTGAGCCTTGCAACCCAGCAAGCATAATTACTGTTGGGGCTGTTTTTGCATAGCGCAACCTGCGTGCACTTCCGCCAAGAATGGCAACAAGCTCCTCGTGAACAATCGAAATTATTTGTTGGCCCGGATTGATACCTTTTTTGTCTAACGAGATTTGCTCAAGTGATCGCGTGCGTACCTTTTCAACTAATAACGTCACAACAGAGCCAGCGACATCAGCTTCAAGCAGTGCAACGCGGATCTCTTCGCAAGTTTCTTCAATATCTACTGGGTTGATCCGACCGCGATTACGAAGCCCAGTAAAGGTCTTGGTGAGTCGGTTGCTGAGCGAATCAAACATGGCTAGATCATATTAGATTTTATTAGCACGCAACTGCTGCTCAATACTTTGCGCAACTGCTGCAGCCCGTTTTGGATCCAACGGACGGCCATCTATTTCGGTTATGTAAAGTGAATCACAAGCTTCTGCTCCTAGAGTCGAAACTATTGCCGCTCGTACATCAACCCCAGTTTCAGTAACTGCTTTTCCTAGGAGATAAAGCAATCCCATTTGATCATGTGATCGCACATCTAAAACAGTTGCTTCGGTGGCGCCGTCGTGAATAACTTCCACAATCGGCGGAGGGACTGGTATTGGGGATGTAGAGCGATAACTTGCCACACGCTCTTTAATTTTTTCAGCAATATCTAATTCTCCGTTAAGAGCTTGAGTTAATGATTGCTTTAGTACACTTTCTGAAATATCAGGTGCATAAACATCAGGTAGTACTAACCATCGCATAACTGCAGAACTCGCAAATGTTCGCGTTCGTGCAGATCTCACATTTAATCTATTAATTGTTAAGAATCCAGCAACAAGTGACAACAATCCCGGTCTATCTGGAGCGATTATCAAAAGTTCAGTTATCTCATCTCGTTTAATTATCGAAAGATGTATCTGGCCAGATTTAGCCAAATCTTTTTCACTTTCTGAAAACTCTGGTTGTGGTGGAAGTCCAACTCCTGAAATCTGCTTCTTAACACGGTTAACTAGATCTGCTACTAATGAGGCTTTCCAACTACTCCATGCGGTACTTCCAGTTGCTTGGCCGTCGGAGATACTAAGTGCGTGCAAAAGTTCAATTGTCAGAGGGTCACTGATAAGTTCACATACAGAATTAATTGTGGTTGGATCATCTAAATCCCGACGAGTAGCCACCGTCGATAGCAATAAGTGGTGCATTACTAAAGTTTCGACAACGGATACGTCGTTTTCTGGGAATCCCATACGTTGCAAAATTGGTTTAACTATCTCTGCGCCAGTAATGCTGTGATCCCCTGGCAAGCCTTTTCCGATGTCATGCAAGAGTGCCGAAACTAATAACAGATCTGGACGATGCACCTGTCTAGTTAAGTCACTCGCATGTAATGCAGTTTCAACCATATGTCGATCAACTGTATGTCTATGTAAAGCATTTCGCTGCGGTAATGATCTGATTCGATTCCACTCTGGAATTAAAATCTGAGTGAGTTCTGCTTGATCTAGTGCTTCCCAAACTTGCACCATTGCATTTCCAGCTCCAAGAAGAGCTACAAAATCCTCACGTGCTTCACGGGGCCAAGGTTGTGGGAAAGAGCTCAACTTTTCTTTAGCCAATTTGCAACTATCAATTGAAAGTGGGATGCCTCGTTGCGCGGCAGATGCGGCTGCACGAAGCAGAACTGATGGATCCAACTCTAAATCCCCAGTTATTACGACCTCTCCTTGATAAATGCCAACACCTTTTGCAATCTCTGTTGATTTTTCCACTTTCGGCTCTCTTGCCTTAAATGAAAAAAGTTTTGCAACTGGGCGGTATTGATCAAAACGGTGGAAAACTGTTTCAGATAAATAATCTACAGTTCTCGCAGATTGCGCAATATTTAACATTAATTCATCAGCATCTTTATAGGCAAGCAGCTCAGCAACTTTGTCTTGCTCAAAAAAACTTAACCGGTCACTACTCTTTCCAGTAATTAAATGCAATGCTTCTCGAGCATTTTTCAATGTTGATTCTGCTCTAGCGATTCGATCTAATTCCACTGTCACCAAATCGGTCTTTGCAATTCCACGTAGGGCAGTGATGTCCCGCAATCCTCCGCGCGACTCTTTTAAATCTGGTTCCAGCAAATAGGCAAGTTCACCCGACCGTTGGGAACGCTCTTGTGAGTATTTTCTTAATTCACCAATCCATCGACCACTATTTTTACGCCAATCAATTAGGGCAACACTTTCAACCGTATCAACTAAGTCACGGTTTCCAGCAACCCAACGAATATCTAACAAACCTAACGCTACACGTCCGTCAAGATCAGCAATCTCTTTCACTTCACTTCTAGTTCGCACCGAATGATCAACTGAAAAACCACTATCCCAAAGTGGGTAAAGAATTTTCTCAACCATTTTAGTCAATTCAGTTTCACCAATATTTCCATTGTGTAGAAAAAGTAAATCTAAATCTGATCCAGGTGATAATTCGCCCCGCCCGTATCCACCGATTGCAGCAAGTGCTAAAGAATCTCGAGTTGGGACAATTGGAATAAGTAAAAGTGCTTCATTAAATAGTGAAGCCAGACGGGCATCCGCAGAGTATGAACGTGCTCTACGCTCGCGTGTGCCCATCTGGCTAGACTCTCACTAATTACTAGAGAGCGTCTACACCCTTCTCTCCAGTTCGTACTCGAACTACCTGCTCAACCGGAACTGACCAAACTTTTCCGTCACCAATTGAACCTGATGAGGCGGCTTTAACGATTACATCGATGACCGCATCGTTATCGGTGCTACTAACTAGCACTTCAAGACGTACTTTTGGTACTAACTCAACTGTGTATTCAGCACCGCGATATACCTCAGTGTGACCTCGTTGACGGCCAAAACCACTAGCTTCGGATACGGTCATCCCTTTTATACCGTGAGCTTGTAGTGCATTTTTTACATCATCTAACTTGAACGGCTTGATGATTGCAGTAATTAGATTCATATTTGCCATTAGAAGGAACCTCCTCTTGATGAGCCAACATTTCCGATTTCATAGGCTGTTTCAGCATGCACCGCTAAATCAATGCCAGTGATTTCCGCTTCTTGTGAAATTCGGAATCCCATAGTTACATCAATTAATTTTGCGATGATTAAAGTGACAATAAATGAGTATGCAAGTACAGCACCGCAGGCAATCGCCTGCTTCACTAGCTGGCCACTTCCTCCGCCATAAAGCAATCCATCTACTCCGGCCGGAGCTGCTGCTGTTGCAAATACACCAACAAGTAGCGAACCAGAAAGTCCACCAACTAGGTGAACGCCAACAACATCTAGTGAATCGTCATATCCAAATTTGTATTTCAATCCAACCGCAAGTGAACAAAGCACACTTGAAATTGCACCAAGTGCGATCGCGCCTAGCGGATCTACAGCCGAACATGATGGAGTGATTGCTACCAATCCAGCAACTACACCAGATGCGGCACCCAAACTTGTTGCATGGCCATCACGAATTTTCTCTACAATTAACCAAGCCAGCATTGCAGCACCTGTTGCAACAAATGTATTTAAGAAAGTTATTCCCGCTGCTGCATTGGATGCAACTGCAGACCCGGCGTTAAATCCAAACCAACCGAACCAAAGTAATCCGGCTCCCACCATTACCAAAGTTAAGTTGTGTGGTTTAAATGGTTCACGACCAAAGCCAGCGCGTTTTCCAAGTACTAGAACTGCGGCAAGGCCTGCGATACCAGCATTTATATGAACAGCAGTTCCACCGGCGAAGTCAATTGCGCCAAGTTGGTTTGCAATCCATCCTCCCGGATCGTTATCTCCACTGTCAAAGTCAAATACCCAGTGCGCAACTGGGAAGTAAACCAAAGTTGACCAGACAATTACGAAAACTACCCATGCACCAAATTTTGCCCGGTCGGCAATTGCACCAGAGATAAGCGCTACGGTGATAATTGCGAACATCGCTTGAAAGGCAATAAAGACAGTGGTTGGAATTGTTCCGAATAAAGACTCTGGGGCAATTAAACCCTTCAAGCCAATAAATTCTGAAGGATCACCAAGTAATCCATTTCCTAAATCTTTTCCAAATGTCATTGAGTATCCATACACAACCCAAAGCACTGAAACGATACCCATGGAAACAAAGGACATCATCATCATATTAAGCACGCCTTTAGCACGGACCATTCCGCCATAAAAAAGTGCCAAACCTGGAGTCATTAAAAGAACTAATGCGGTACTGGTGAGCATCCAAGCTGTATCACCGGTATTAAGAACTACTTCAGTCATAATTTTCCTCACGTTCAGGTGGGATTAAATGTGAATCCGAATTAAGCCTCGGAACTGGCACTCGCCGTTGAGTAGGTGAAGTATCTGATTGCCGTGTTTCCAGATATGAGCAGTAAAGGTTTCCGACAGATCACAATTTCGGCTGTTGTGTTACAAGCAGGTTAAGTAGATAACTAAGTACTTATGAGCGCTGCAACAAAAGCGGCCGCCTGGAAAGGCGCCAAATCGGAAATCGCCTCACCCGTGCCCACAAATTTGATCGGGGCACCAAGCTCACGCTCGATTGCAAAAGCGATCCCACCTTTTGCCGAACCATCCAGCTTGGTTACAACTACTCCAGTAACTCCTACCGCCTGCGCAAAAATCTGCGCTTGGAATAGCCCATTTTGTCCGGTAGTTCCATCAATAACTAATAAAACTTCTCCGACTGAGGTGCGTTTTTCGATTACCCGGCGAATTTTGGCTAATTCATCCATTAGGCCGGCTTGGGTGTGCAAACGCCCTGCGGTATCAATCAAAACAAAATCCGCACCAATTTCAAATCCCTTGGCCACTGCATCAAATGCGATTGCGGCTGGATCTGCTCCATCTTTTCCAGAAACTAATGTTGCTCCAGCATTTACTGCCCAAGTACTAACTTGCCCTGTAGCTGCTGCGCGAAAAGTATCTGCTGCTCCAATTACTACCTTATTGCCTGCTGCAGCTAAATAATGTGCCAACTTTCCAACAGTGGTTGTTTTCCCAACCCCATTTACTCCGACAATTAAAATTACATTTGGATTTTGATTTTTTGCTAAATTTCGATCTCTGTCTTTGCCCAATAATTCAAGCAAGCCCTCTTCAAGAGACGCATTTAAATTTTTCTTCAATAATTCAACTAGTTCAACACTCAACTTTGGTCCAAGATCGCTATTTATTAGTTGCTGCTCAATTTCATTCCAGTCAACATCAGCATTTGCACCAGGTTCGCGGCGCAACTTCGAAATTAAAGATGTTATTCCTGAAAACGAAAACAGAGCCATAATTTAAGCGTTCTCGATTTCACGAATTCGTTGTGAAATTACTTGAGTGACGCCATCACCACGCATTGAAACTCCATAAAGTGAATCGGCAATCTCCATCGTTCTCTTTTGGTGAGTCACAACAATTAATTGCGAAGATGAGCGAAGTTCAGCCAGAACTTCAAGCAATCTTCCCAAGTTTGTATCATCTAGCGCGGCTTCAACCTCATCCAAAACATAAAACGGACTTGGGCGGGCTTTGAAGATCGCTATCAAAAGCGCGACAGCGGTTAAGGAGCGTTCTCCACCAGAGAGTAACGAAAGCCTTTTTATCCGCTTTCCTGGTGGTCTTGCTTCTACTTCAATTCCGGTCGTTAATAAATCTTCAGGATTAGTTAGTAATAACCGGCCTTCACCCCCAGGAAATAATCTTGGGAAAATCACTGCAAATTGACGCGCTGTCTCTTCATAGGCTTCACGGAAAATAATCTCCACGCGTTCATCTACTTCACGCACAATTTCCAATAAATCACGTCTCGTTGCTTTCAAATCCTCTAGTTGATCTGTCAAATACTTTGACCGCTCCTCCAGAGCGGTGAACTCCTCAAGGGCTAATGGATTGATCTTTCCGAGCACCGCCAATGAGCGTTCTGCTGCAGCCAATCGTTTTTCTTGCTGGTCGCGGCGGTATGGAATCATTTCTGTTGCGATAACTTGACCTTCATCATCAAGTACAAAGGTTGGAACGTCACGATCTGGTCCGTACTCAGCTAAGTGCGACTGAGATTCAATACCAAACTCCTCATAAACTTTTTCCTCTAATTGCTCAATCCGTAACTTCTGTTCGGCTCTGGCGATTTCATCACGATGCACGCTATCGGTAAGTGCTTCCATCTCAACTGCTAATTCCCGGTTTCTTGCCCTTGCTGCTAGCAATTCACCCTCACGCGCTACTCTTTTATTTTCTAATTCAGTGCGCTCATTCATTGCTTTAGTTAGTGAAAATTCAATCTGAATTAACGCCTCATATGCAGTTTCAGCGATTGCTTGAGCCGTTATTGCACCTTTGGCTCGACTTTCGCGACGTGTTATAGCAATAACTTTTGAATCCCTTTCTGCCTGTGCTGATTTTTCAAGTTGCTCAGCGCGAGATGCTGTAGAATTGGCTCTTTCTTCACTTGTTCGAAGAGCTAAACGAGATTCCATTTCAACACTTCGTGCAATCGCTACCGCTTCACGTTTGGTTTCAATTGCAGCAGTGTCAGGTTCAGCAAAATGTATTTGCTCAACTGGTTCGTTTTCAACATGGATTAATTGATTGCCATGTTCTTCTAGCGCTTTTTGGGCCTCAGCAATTGCTGTGGCTAATCGTTCAGCTTCAGCTGATGCCGCACGAACATTTTGATTTGCTAACCCCATCTGTTCAGCAAGGGCTGCCATGTGCGCATCCGACTCATTTAATTGCGCAATACATTTTTCGAGATTTTCGCGCGCTGCCGCAGATTGAGTTTCTAGTGCGCTTATCTCAAAACGAAGTCTTTCTCCATTGTGCGTGAATTCCCTGAGCGACTTCTCGCTCTCGTCAATTATCGCGCGAAGCTCTATCAAACTTGACTCACTCTTAGATCCACCGACAACTAAATCGCGGCCAAGAATATCTCCGTCGCGAGTTACTACTCGCAAATCAGAATTACTTTGTAATAGTGTGTGAGCCAGTTGTAAATTTTCGACCACAACTGTATTTGCTAGGACATGAGATAACGAACGAACTAAACGTTCGCTTTTAATCAAATCAATTGCGCGGTAGGCGCCAGACGGAAGCGAGGCATTACCTTGATTTGAAATTGCCTCGATGGAGCCCATAACCAATATCTCGGCACGGCCACCATTCTCGCGTTTAAGTAAAGTTAGCGCATCTATAGCATCAGATAAACGTCCAACAACTACTGCATCTAAAAGCGAACCGAGTGCGGCCGTTATTGCGCTTTCCCAGCCAGCGGAAATTTCAATAAGTGAGGCAACAGAACCCAGCGCGTTAACTTCTGAAGAGGAACCCAAAAGGGCGGCTCCACCATCTCGTGAGTTAACACTTAACTTAAGAGCCTCAATTCGAGCTTCAACAGAGGATCTTGATCGTTCGCTGCCACGTTCGTTATCCCGCGCTTTTTCTAAAGTTGCTAGCACTTGATCTGACACTTTTTTCGCTTCTTGGTAAGCGCTATCCAAATGCGCTTCACCGGCATCAACTCCGGCGATCTCAGATTCACGTGTTGCAAATTCACGTTGGGCGACACTTACACGATTCAGTGCTTCATCTCGGTTTCGGGTTAATCTCTCAATTTCTGCTTCTCCAGCTTGAATTCTTGAGCGTAAAGAATTAACTCTGCCTTCGCGCCTGGCACTTCCTTCGCGCGCATCTGCAGCCTGTCGCAACGCTGAAGCCAATTGACTTTCTTGCGCAGTAAGAGCAGCTTCTGCTAATTGCAAATCTAAAGAAGCTTTCGCTAACGCGCTTTTCTGCAACAGCATTCCATCGCGAATTTTTCCTTCTTCAGCGCGAAGTTGTTTTGCTTCTGCATCCATCGCATCCGGATCGATTCCTGACGCTCTGACCTCTTCGGAATCAGCAAGGAACCGAGCCCGTTCTGTTGCTAAATTTGCTGTCCCACGGAAACGCTCACGCAAACTGTTTAGTCGATAAAAATTTTCTTGGGCTCGGACTAAAATAGGTGCTTCGCGCAGTGATATGTCTTCTAACTCTTGTTCACGCTTTCTAGTTCTATTCAACTCGCCTTCAACATCACTTCGTCGACTTCGTAAAACTGTTTCATCTTCTACATCTGCAGAGAGTGTTGAGCGCAGAGAAAGTAAATCATCGGCAAGTACGCGTAACTTCGCATCTCGTACATCTGCCTGAATAGTCGCTGCTCGTTTGGCAACCTCAGCCTGACGTCCAAGTGGTTTTAACTGCCTTCTTAATTCGGCTAACAAATCTTGGATTCTAGTAAAGTTTTGCTGCATCGAATCTAATTTGCGAAGTGCTTTCTCTTTACGTTTCCGATGTTTAAGAATTCCGGCGGCTTCCTCAATAAATGCACGTCGCTCTTCTGGATTTGCAGACAAAATTGTGTCCAGCTGTCCTTGTCCAACAATCACATGCATTTCTCGGCCGATTCCACTATCACTTAATAATTCTTGGATATCTAGCAAACGAGAACTCTCACCATTTATCTGATACTCACTAGTGCCGTTACGAAAAAGAATTCTTGAGATAGTTACTTCAGTAAAATCAATCGGCAATGCGCCATCAGTGTTGTCAATTGTTACGGCAACTTCTGCACGCCCAAGTGGAGCCCGTCCTGTAGTTCCGGCGAAAATTACATCTTCCATCTTTCCGCCACGCAAACTTTTTGCGCCTTGCTCGCCCATAACCCAGGTGAGCGCATCAATAATGTTGGATTTACCAGAACCGTTAGGGCCTACAACGCAGGTAATGCCAGGCTCAAATTGCAAGGTAGTGGCAGAGGCAAAGGATTTAAAACCTTTCAAGGTCAGGCTCTTCAAATACATCTACTGACCTCCTTTTTCTGGCTAACCCTGTCTGGCTCTCCGAAACGCTGCGCTTACGCAGGGGCAAACCTACCCTTAGCCCATATCTAACTAGTGGATCTAGCCCAGTTAACCTACTTTTAGTTGGCACTTACTGCAGAAATGGCTGTATCTCCCCATAAATCTGGCTTTAGTGATCAAGCCGCGGCATTTTGGCCGTGGGCAAGGGGCGCCGTTTTGGCCATAAGCGGCAAGTGAGCGATCAAAATAACCACTTTCGCCATTTACATTTACATACAAATCATCAAAGGAGGTTCCACCAGCTTCAATCGCCTGACTCATCACCTCTTTGCATTTATCGATTATCTTCACAATTTGTGTAGGAGTTAAATCTTTGCCGATCTGCTGTGGGTGAATTTTTGCGCGCCATAACGCTTCATCGGCGTAAATATTTCCAACTCCACTCATAACCCCTTGGTTGAGTAGTAATTTTTTTACCTCAGAATTACTTTTTCTGATTTTTTCAACTACTACTTTTTGCTGGTACTCCGATTCAAATACATCAGGGGCAATGTTCTTAACGCTTTTTGGAATGCCACCTTCAAGATCATCTAAAGTCATATGACCAAAGGTGCGTTGGTCTACAAAATGAATCTCTTTATCTATTTTTTCAATTAATAATCGGACTCGTAGATGTTTATGTGGCGGATCCACAACATTCGGTAATAGAACTTGACCGCTCATGCCCAAGTGAATTATCAACGCTTGATTATTGTCTAGCAGCAACCACATATATTTTCCACGACGGTCAACTTTTGTAATTTTTCGTCCTGGCAGGACTTTTCGTAAATCGTAAGTTTTGTTATTTCTTACTGCTCGTGAATGTAAGATTTCTACATTGGAAATTTTCCATCCGATTATCCATTTTTCTAGACCACTTCGAACTGTTTCAACTTCTGGTAATTCAGGCATTATTTAAATTATTCGCTCTCACTTAACAAAGATTCATACGCCTTGGTTGCTGCAATCTGTTCGGCTTCTCTCTTACTCTTGCCGTATCCTTCTCCAGCAACTTTCCCAGAGAGTAAAACCTGGGCGATGAAACTCTTGTCGTGGTCAGGCCCTGATTCGGTAATTGAATATTCAGGAGCGTTTTTACCTCGGGCTGCAACTAACTCTTGAAGCGCGGTCTTTCCATCAAGGCCGGCACCCTTATTTATGGCTTCATCAATTGCTGGATTTAATAACATTAAAATAATCTGCTCAGCCTTTGCAAATCCTTCTGATAAATAGATTGCTCCAATTAATGCTTCAAGTGTGTCGGCCAAGATCGATGCTTTATCGCGACCGGCTGTTACTTCCTCACCTTTGCCAAGTCGAATATATTTTCCAAGTTCTAAATTACGTGCAACATCGGCGAGCGCTTTAGTGTTCACAATTCCCGAACGAAGTGGACTTAGCCGACTTTCTGGCAAATCAGGAAATCGTTTATAAAGTTCATCGGTAACAATTAATCCCAATACGCTATCGCCAAGAAATTCAAGTCTTTCATTAGTTGGCAAACCACCTGATTCATAAGCAAACGAGCGGTGCGTCAATGCAACTTCAAGTAAATCTAAATTAATGTTTGCGCCGATCTTTGCGCAAAGCTGGGCGAGCATTAGACGTTAAGGACGTTGCGGTCCCGATAAGTGCCACAGGTTGAACATGCGATATGTTGCAAACGAGGTTGGCGACATTGTTCGCATTCAACGGTATTTGCAGCCGTGGTAAACCATTGACTACGACGCATGCGAGTGCGGGCCCTTGATAACTTCCGCTTTGGTACTGGCATTGCCAACTCCTCTAAAAAATAAAGATCTAGATCGAACTTGTTTCTGGCCCTTCGGAACCGGTCCGAAGTCAGGGGGAAAGTATCCCCTAACTACTCCTTTTTCGGGAAATCGAGCAGATTCCCGAGTGCGCTCCAACGGGGGTCGACCACCTCATGGCTATGGGCGCCATCAGTTAACCGCTCCCCACACTCTGGGCACAGGCCAAGGCAACTCTCAGAACAATGCGGGGCTAGGGGTAAATCCAGACAGATCGCATCAACAATTGGAGCCAAGATATCGATCTGATCATCAGTAACCAGAAGTGGCAACTCCTCATCCTCTTCAAGATCTGCGGGTGGCTCAAAATGGAAAAGCTCTTGCACGGTGGCGAATAGTTCTAAACGAATTGGATCTAAGCATCTAACGCATTCTCCAGTTGCATCTGCTTCTATCTCTACGGTTAGGAGAGCGCCAGTTGATACCGCTTCAACTCTTCCCAATATTGAAAACTCTGAACCAATTTCAGCGCCAATGATGTCGATTCCAATTCGCTCATTTAATGGAAAAAGTAAATCCACCTCAATTTTTTCGCCAGGGTGGCGCTTTAACTCATTTAAAGAAATTATGAATTTTGGGTTAGGTGTAATCATTTAAGTTGCCCGCGATTACTCTTTAGGACTCAGCTAATTGAGAAAGTACGTCGTTTTCGCTAGCACCAGCAATTCGCTCGCGTCCCTTAGCAATTGCATCCATGGTTTTAGTCAAAATTACTTCAAGAGTTGCAAGTCTGGAGTCGATATATGCATCCACTTCTTGACTCTTCTCATCTGCTGCAGTGTGTGCTTCATGTAATACGCGTTCTGCCTCAGCCCGAGCCTCTATGACAATTTGGGTTTGCTCAATCATTTGAGCAACTTCTTCTCGAGCCATCTCTACTAATTTTTCAGAACTTTCGCGTCCTTGCTCGATGAGCGAATCTCTGTCTAGTAAAACTTGTTGCGCTGCTTCTAGATCTGTTGGAAGTGAGCCGCGAACTTCATCAAGAATTCCTAACAACTCACCACGATGCAAGACGCATGATGCGCTCAATGGAACAGCGCGAGCCTCTTCAACCATAGTTATGGCATTTTGTAGTCGATCAAGTGAGTCCATTAGCGACCTGCACTTTCATCTTTGCCGTCGGGGTTATTCTTAATTTTCGCCAAGCGAGCCAACATTAGCTCAAGAACGGTTTTAGGAAGATGCGCTGAAACATCTCCTCCATAAGTTGCGATCTCTTTAACAAGTGATGATGATAAAAATGAGTACTGCGGTCTGGTCGCCATAAATAGAGTTTCAACGCCAGCTAGTTCTTGATTCATCTGGGCCATCTGTAATTCATAATCAAAATCACTGACCGCGCGCAAACCTTTAACGATTGCAGAGATGGAATTGGCACGGCAGTAATCAACTAGCAATCCACTCCACGAATCCACTGTTACATTTTTTAACCCTTTTACAGTCTCATTGATCATCGCGATTCGCTCATCAACGGTGAACAACGAGGATTTCTCTCTATTCACCAAGACTGCGATTACAACCTCATCGTAAATTTCACTTGCCCGTCCGATGATGTCCAGGTGTCCATGTGTAATCGGATCAAATGAGCCAGGGCAAACTACGCGCTTCATAGGGACACGTTAGCGAAGTAGACCAGTGCTTCGCCATATTTACGCTCCTTTGCAGCGGTAAATCCGGCTGGCCAAGCAAATGGAGAATTTCTTGATGGGCGCTCTACTGCCACAATCGCTGCTGGGGCTAATAAAGAAGAGGTTGTCAAAGCAGTTAAAATATTTTCAATATCTTCATTTGTAAATTCATAAGGTGGATCCAGAAAAATCACATTAAACGGATTTCCGGAAGCTGATCTAATAAATGTATTTACTGCACCCCCATGGGCGCGAAATTTTCCAAGTTCAACTAAACCTCTGGAAACAATTTCAAAATTATCACGGCAAACTTGTAATGCTTGCGGATCCTTTTCAACAGATTCAACTACTTCGGCACCTCGAGAAAGTGCTTCTAATCCAACTGCGCCTGTGCCGGCAAATAGATCAAGGAATGCAACGCCATCCCAAGTTCCAAGTTCAGAGGTTAGTGAAGAGAAAATTCCTTCGCGGGCACGATCTGAAGTTGGTCTTGTAATATTTGCAGGCGTTAATAAATTTCGACCTCGCGCGGTTCCGGCAATGATTCTCATCTTCTATTCACCTTAACTAAGCCTTCTCAATAAAATCTGATCGCTCATCTGCTTCAAGTGCATTCAACTCTTCTCGTAACTGCGGCAACTTCTCAAGTTTAGGATCTTTAGCAATAATCTCAATCGCAATTGTGCGTGCTTGATCAATCAATTGTTCATCTCGAAGAACTCGCAATAAGCGCAGAGCTGATCTTGAGCCTGATTGGGCAGTGCCAAGAACATCACCCTCACGCCTTTGGTCGAGGTCAACGCGGGCAAGTTCAAAGCCATCAAGAGTCTGCGAAATTGCATCTAGCCGTTGATGTGCAACAGAGTCTGGTTCGCACTTGGTCACTAATAAGCACAACCCTGGCTTTTCTCCACGACCAATACGACCACGCAATTGATGAAGTTGTGAAATGCCAAATCGATCTGCATCCATAATTACCATCACTGTTGCATTTGCAACATCTACTCCAACTTCAATAACTGTAGTTGCAACAAGGACATCAATTTCTCCTGCTGCAAATTTTTGCATAGTCAGATCTTTTTCATCTGCCGTAAGTTGACCATGTAATTTTGCAATTCGGACGGATTTAAGCGGGCCTGAAATTAGTTCTTCAAATAGTGCATCTACCGCATACATGCTCTGCTTTTCTTCGGCAGTGACCACACCTAAAAGCGCATTTGTGATCAAATCTTCTTGCGATATCTCCTCGCTTGCTTGAGCGCTGATCCGAGGGGCGACGATGTAAGCCTGTGCCCCTGTTTTAACTTCTTCGACAATTCGCGCCCATGCTCGTTCTAAATAATGTGGTTTATCACTTTCATCAACTATATGAGTTGTTATCGCGGCGCGGCCTTTTGGTAATTCGCGCAATGTAGAAATATCCAAATCTCCAAAAACAGTCATTGCCACAGTTCTTGGTATCGGCGTTGCAGTCATTACCAAAACGTGCGGAGGTAAATTACCTTTCGCACGAAGTGCATCTCGTTGTTCAACTCCAAAGCGATGCTGCTCATCGATTATGACCAATCCCAGATCAGCGAAATCAACACCTTCTGTCAGAAGCGAATGCGTTCCAATTACTATGCCTGCTGAACCATTTTTGATTTCAGCGAGAGCAGTTTTCCGCTCTGCACTGCTAAGCGAGCCAGTTAGCTTGGAGATACGTGTTGCTCGGTCGCTTCCGCCGAGCATGCCCGCGCTTGCTAAATCTCCCATCAATTTAGAGATCGAGCGAAAATGTTGTTGCGCTAAAACTTCGGTGGGTGCAAGTAAGGCTGCTTGTCCCCCGCTATCAACAACAGTAAGTGCGGCACGCAGTGCAACTATTGTTTTTCCAGATCCAACCTCACCTTGTAATAATCGATGCATTGGATGATCAGCATCTAAATCACTTTGAATTTGTGCTGCTACCTCTTTTTGTCCATTTGTTAATTCAAAAGGAAGTTGGGCGTCAAATAGCTCAAGTAATCCACCACTACGCACCAATCGTGGAGTGGCTTTTAATAATTTATGTTGTTCACGTCTGCGTACCAACAAAAGTTGCAGCGACAACGCTTCATCAAATATCAATCGCTTGCGCGCTAAATCTGCATCAGATTGACTCTCAGGTAGATGAATACCATGGAGAGCGTCATTAAGGGTTGGCAATCCAAAACGTAACTCATCAGGAAGTGGCTCTGGCAATTCATCTAGTACATCTAGAACTGTTCTAATGCACTGTCCAATTTTCCAAGAAGGAAATTTTGAAGTTGCCGGATAAACCGGAAGAATTTTTCCGGCAAATTCCCCGGCCGCCTCTTCGCTTTCAACTCCATCCGGGATTAGTAGGTAATCCGGATGTGAGAGTTGTCTTACTCCTCGATAAACTGAAATTTTTCCAGCAAACAAGCCCTCACGATCAACTCTTAAATCTTTTTCTCTCCAGACTTGATTAAAAAAAGTTAATGCAAGACGACCTTTTCCGTCGGTGACAATTACTTCCAGAATTGATCCTTTTCGACCTCTTATTGGACGAGTGGTTGCAGAATGGATCTTCGCCAAAATTGTTACTTCATCACCCTCATTCAATTGATTTAAATCAGTTAATTCGCCACGGAGTACATACCTTCTTGGATAATGACGAAGTAAATCACCAGTGGTTGTATAACCAAATGTCGTATTTAAAGCTTTTGCAGTGCGATCACCCAAAGATTTGGATAGGCGGTCATTTAATCCAGCCATATTTTTTCTACTCAACACCAATCAAAAGTGGATACCAAGCTTGACCACCCATATATGTTGTCACTTCAACGCTGCGATGATTTTCTGCCAGATGTTTTTGGACTTGCTCGGCAAGTTCTTTTGGTGCGCTCTCGCCCATGACTAAAGTAATTAAATCTCCGCCACCGTTTAACATCCGGTCCACGCACTCAACGCATACTTTAATTAAATCCGTTCCAGTAAGTATTGCCTCTCCATCTACGAGCGCCAACACATCACCCTCTCGCACCCCACCAATAGCAGTGCTCATATCCCGTGGCGCAAGTGCGATTGTTGCTGATCGAGTTTGTCTGGCAGCTGTTGCCATCTCAACGATTTCATCATCATAATCAGCATCTTCATTGTGAGTTGATATCGCAGATAAAGCTTGAAGTGGTGATCGCGAAGCTAAGACAGCGACCCTCACACCGCCTTTTCGAATTGCAGCAATCGCCTCCTGGGCTGATTTCCAACTTTGTTGATCAATTGGAATTAAGACAATTTCACGCGCGCTCGTCGTTGCATCTACCCACTCTTGAACACTTACTCGACGCGAATTAAATGCATCGATTACTCCAACTCCAGATTCCCGCATTAACTCACTTAACCCTGGACCATTTGCAATAGTGATTAATTTCCGAGTGCCTGTTGCAGAACTTTTCTCACCAATCCCTAAGGCCGAAGCAAGATGTGTAATCTTAATTTCAAAGGCTTTTCCAAAATGTGTTGAGACTTCAATTATCTCGCCCGGTAGATCTGTATGAATATGAACTTTGCAAAGTTGTTTGTCTCCAACAACCAACAGGCTCTCACCTAAGTTTGTGAGTTCACTCTGCAATCTAGAAATTTGTTTCTCATTCAAATCTTTCATCGAAAACATGACTTCAAATTCGCCATCACTTGAATGATTAGCATTTGATGCATGTGCGCGCTCTTTTACATTTGCACTACTTGGAATTTGCGAGATGACCAACTCTGGATCCAACATTGATGCAAGTGCTCCATAAATTAATTCAACTCCATGTGCTCCTGCATCAATAGTTCCCATCGCATCTTGATGTGGTGGATTGTTTGCTGAATCTAATGTTGAGGCGCGGGCTGCACGCCAAGCATCAAGTGCGACTGCTCCGTCACGGCCGATTTCACCAGCTCTTAATGCGACAGCATCTCTTGCTGCACGTACTGCAGATAAAATCGTTCCCTCTTTTGGATGTGTTACAGCTTTTTGAGCGGCTTCATGAGCGCGCGCAAATGCTTGCGGTAAACCTTCGCGAATTCCATCAGCAAAGCCGCGAAAGATTTGACTCAAGATAACTCCTGAATTCCCCTGTGCCCCACCGAGTGCTCCGCGGGCAGCAGCGTCGGCGACATCGCCGATTTCTTGCGAATCCTCGGCTCGCATCGCGGTGACCGCCGCTTCTAAAGTTGCTTCCAGATTTGAGCCAGTATCTGAATCGGCAACTGGGTAGAGGTTTTCCGCATTTAATTGAGCGCGCGATTGTGAAACTTCGCTCCAGGCTCGTTCGAGCCAAGCGCGGAACCTGGGGGTATCTAACTCGCTCATCATGACCAGATTACTCTGGATTTACCACTCAATTGGCTCGAAGCCCCTCTTACCGGCTACCCTTACGCCGTTGCAGAAGTTTTGAGCAGCGTAATAAATCAGTTGAAATTTAGGAGGCGATGATGGCTGCCAAGTGCGACATCTGCAAAAAAGGGCCAATCTGGGGAAATTCAATCTCCCACTCACATCGTCGTACCCGTCGTCGTTGGAATCCAAATATCCAGCGCGTTCGCACCATGATCAATGGCGTAACCCCAAAGCGTTTAAATGTTTGCGCCGCTTGTATGAAAGCCGGAAAAGTTACCCGTTAATTAGAGTTTAATAAAATGAGATCCTGAACCTAACCTCTTTTTACTTTCGTCCTTTGGCGAAATAAACCAACCAGTACTTCCTGCCGGAACTATTATTTTGATTTCGAATTCACCATTTTCAATTTCTTTCCAATCAATCGACGCAAAGCCAAATCGAGTTTGCACACTAGCTTTTGCCCACTTTATTTGCTTTGACGGTTTTGGCGCAAAAATTATCTCTTCATACCCTGGCTTTTCAACAGTTGGGGAAATTCCAGCAAGAGTTCGGTACATCCATGCAGCGACAGCACCATAAGCATAATGATTAAATGAGAGCATGCTTTCATCAACATCAGCTAATGATCCATCAGGCATAGAGCCATCTGGATTAATTCCATTCCACCTCTCCCACATCGTTGTTGCACCCATTTTTATTTGATACAACCAACCTGGCATTTGTTCATTTAACAATAATAGATATGCCACATCATGGTGACCGCTATGTGATAACGCTGGCATTACAAGAGGCGTTCCCAGAAATCCAGTAGAAATTTTTCCTTCTGCTTTTTCTACAAGTTGCGCCAAAGCATTTCCGATTCTCATAATTTCATCTGATGGAGCTACTTCCAGTTCGATTGCTATAGCACAACCTGTTGCAGTAGTTAATAGATCTGCTTGCCACTTATTCCAAGTTGCTTTAGCAACTTCCTCACCTAAAGCCGCAAATCTAATTGAATCCAGTTTCTTATCTAATTTTGTCGCGATTCGTGCAAGGAGTTTTGCACTATAAGAATAGAAAGCATTTGCGATAAACAGTGAATCACATTTTGCAGCCCATGGTTTTTCAACCGGTGCATCCGGATCCAACCAATCACCAAATTGAAACTCCCCTCCAGCTAATAAATTATCGGTATGTGATCGAGATTCTAAATATTCTACGTGGCGATACATGCTTGCGTATTGAATCTTTAAAGTTTCCAGATCTGCATACGCTTCATAAAGGGACCAGGGAACAATTGTTGCTGCATCAGACCATCCGGCGCGCCCGGCAGCCCGATCAAGGCCTGGGCTCTCCCAATTCTCATCTTGCACATTTGAATGAGCTGCCCCCATTACCGGTAAAATATCTGGAGCGATATGAGAGACAGCTCCATCTGGAAATTGATCTAAAGCCAAATCAACTAACCAATTTGCCAAAAAAGATTCGCTATCAAACAATGTGGAAGCCGCGGGGGCAAATGCTTGCGCATCTCCAGTCCAACCCAAACGTTCATCTCTTTGCGGGCAATCTGTTGGAACGCTGATGTAATTTCCTCGTTGACTCCACGAGATATTTGAATGCAACTTATTCAAACCTGCGTGTGAACATTCGAAAGTGCCGATCGCAGTGATATCCGAGTGAATTACTAAAGCTTTCACTGAGGAAACTTCAACACCTGGATCTAAATCTAATTGTGCAAATCTAAAGCCATGAAAAGTAAACTCTGGAGTCAAAATTTTCTCTGTACTATCAGAGAGAAAATATTCATCTTCCGCTTTAGCATGACGCAAGATTCCACGATGTAGATTCCCATTTTTAATACCTCTGCATGAGTGACAAAGATGCGATCTCCCCTTTTTCCCTTTACCTTCAGTTGTAGATACCCAGTTAAATTTTGTCCAAAGTCGTAAATAACCGATCCTTCTGAGCTTTTACTTGTAGCCACCGGTGCAATCTCCTCAATGACTCGGATTGGTGGAGTTGAAATTGGGTATAAC
>BJFZ01000013.1:0-4921 GCA_014190175.1 Actinomycetes bacterium
CGGTTGATGTGCGTAACTGTGGGCGCAGATATCTATACATCATCAAATGCTGGCAAAAAATTTAAAGTACTTTCTTAATCCGGTTTACAGGGCGACTCTTTTTTATTTCTTACGTGATTTAATAGTTCAATGAGACTTCGCCCTCTATCCCTCGCAGACGAAAAACAAGCCTTGCAAGGACATGCAGAACTTGCAACTGAGAACTGGGAATACTTACTGGGATATACAGAGAATCTTCCTTGGGCTGAATATGTCGAGGCTCTTAATGATGAATCTTTAGGTCGTAATTTAAAGGAAGGCCGTGTTCCTGCAACATTTCTTATGGCCGAAAGAGAAGGAATTCTTATAGGTCGAGCGTCTATCCGTCACGAACTTAATGACTTTTTATTTAATTATGGTGGACACATTGGTTATGGAGTAAGGCCGAAATACCGCAGACGGGGCTTTGCAATCGAAATCTTGCGACAATCACTTACTTATCTTAATGGACTTGGGGTTAGTGAAGTTCTGATCACTTGCGATGAAGATAACGTGGGCTCTATAAGAGTCATTGAGTCACAAGGTGGAATCCTGGAAAACACCATGGAATTTGAAGGAATTTTAAAGCGAAGGTATTGGATTTCAAGAGTTATTCTCTAAGGTAATTCTTCTTAATAATTTCTACTGCGCGTAATCAAGTATTTAGGTAATAATTTCAGAGCTCGGGTTTGGTAGTAATTGGGACTTGGTTAATTACCAGGTCCCTTTTGCTTTAATGCGGCACTTAGAATTATGTGTCATACTTTCCCCACGCTTGTTTGGTAGTAATTAGGACTTGGTGAAAACCAGGTCCTTTTTGCTGTCCACAACAATTGGGTTTCAACAGAGTTGATACTTTCGAATTTTCCAATTCCCAATCAAGCGTAACTTCGCTTCCGTGATGGGGGCGTGTTGTAATTGGCAGCCTGTTCGTTTACCAAACAAGCGGAGCGGGTTCAAATCCCGTCGTCTCCACCACAGTCTTAGATGATTCAACTCGACCTATTGGTATCGGTCAATGTAGTTGTTTTGTCTTTGCAGGGAAGAGCCTCGAGGAATCGGGGCTTTTTCTAATATCAAACGTGATTTATTGAAAACCCTTTCAAGTAATCACATCAATAAACCAACTCTTCTTGTCTTCAGGTTCGATTAAACGGCAATTAAATTCTTTGCTAAGTAATTTATGAAGCTCTTGTGGAGTTTGTGGATTCTTAGCTTGAGATACTAAGTATCGAGTGACCTCACCTCGAGTTAGTTAGATAAACTATTCGAAGGCGTCACCGCCTCGTCGAATGTCGAGAAATACGATCACGAGTAGCAAGAAACCGACAAAAATATCTGCGGCCCGTATGTCTAAACCTTTGTTATCAACCAAGTTAGCAAATACTGCAATGATTAGTAATCCAAGGAAACCACCCATCGGATTTCCGACTCCACCACGAAGGATGCTGTACCCACCGATCATTAGAGCTGCATAAATTGTAAACTCCATATTTGTACCAAGAGTCACTGGAGCGCTGCCGAGTTTGCCTACATAGAGAATCCCGCCAACCGATGCCCCAAATGCACTTGCAAGCAGAGATAAAAATTTAATTCGTTCAGTTGGAAGACCTGCGCGACGAGCAGCGGTAATGTCTCCACCAACAGCTCTTATGTGGCGACCACCTCTTGTCAGCGAGATTATTGCCTGAGTAACGAATACGAGAACCAGTGCGATTATAAAGAGCACGGGCATAAATGAAATCTGAGATTCAGTAAAATCGTTAAGACCGATGACCATTAACGAAATAGCATCTTGGCTTGCTCCAGTTCCAGGAGCCATGTGGCTGAGAATTCTGGCCAACCCACGTAATCCAACTAACATTCCAAGTGTTGCCGCAATAGGGTTAGCGCCAAAAACCACGATTGCCGTTCCATTAATCGCACCGAACCCTAGACAAATGAGAATTGTTATAAGTGCAGATACCCTTTCGTTGATTCCGTTAACACATAGGAGCGCAAAAATTGTCGCTGATAGGGCGACCATGGCCCCGATACTTAGATCTACGACTCCGGCAAGGAGAGAAAAAGATGCAAATATTCCAATAATCAAAGGAATTGCTAGATAGCCCAGGATTAAATAGATATTGAAAGATGTAAATGTCATCTTTCCAACCCATAGTGCGCTGGTGCCAATTATTATCGCGAGCCCTAGAACAATTGTTCCGCCGGGCCCACTCAAAGATTTTTTGATCTTTTCAACCGACGTCATCTTGTGATCGTGTGAGGCAAGTTTGGTTAGATTCTTACTCATGGCTATCTTCCCTTGACTTTAACTATTCGGTAGGCATCAATTGATACCGCAATAATTAAAATAAAACCTTGAATAAATGTCTGCCAGATAGATTCGAGACCGAAAAAAACAAGCGCTGTAGGAATTGTCGATAGAAAACCGACTGAAACGAAAAGTGCGAGAAAACTTCCTCGTCCACCCGCTAAGGAGAAACCAGCTAACACTACAGAGGCGATAACAGGAAGTGTGTAGTAGCTGCCAGAATTAGGTCTAATTTCTGGCGTAAATCCTGCAAAGACTATTCCAGCAATCCCACCAATAATTGATGCGCCAACAAATGTTGCAACGCGCATGCGCTTTAATGAGATTCCCATAGCCTTGGAAGAGAGAGGATTTCCACCAACTGCGAGAAAATGTCTTCCAACTCTGATGTATTTCAAGAAGAAATGTGCCCCGATCGTCAAGAGTGCCATCGGCCACCATGAGGTCGGGAATCCAAATAAATGAGAAGTTCCAAAATCCGCAATCCAGGACTTAGGGTCTACTAACTTACGATCGAAAACAATGAGCAGTACGCCACCACCTGCAAAGCCGGTTGCCAAAGTTACAATTAGCGGATTAATGCGCAGCCAAACAACGAGAATTGAGTTAAATAGTCCAAAAACTCCTGCGCACAGAATGCTTGCAATTATGAGAAGTGGCGTATTCCAGCCAAGGTCATAGAAGACGACGGACATAAATGATGTGATCAGCATCGAAACCGTAATACTCAAATCCAAAATTCCACCGCTAATTACGACAAAACCCTGACCAATCGCCAGAATTCCAATAATGCACATGTTAAATGTAATAGCACTAAATGTTGCTTTAGAAAGAAAGTCACTTCTATTAATTACAGAAATTACCACCAAAAAAATCCATACAGCTAACAAAATTAAAATCGTGGCAAGGTATTCCGAGTCTGCGCTTTTGCGCAGACTCGGAACCTTGAACCGACTAGATGAGAGATAAGTCATTAATTAAAATCCATCACCTAGCTCAGTTTTCATATTTCCAATTTATCTATTCTTTATTCTCTACTTTGGGCAGTAAATTGAGTAGAGAGTTTTAGAAGGATTCTCGGCAAGTTTTTTAATTCTTACCGAATCAACAGGTATCCCTTGAGCCTGTGCCGCAGAAACTGGGCAAGGCTTAACGAGAACTGCTGGGTTAACAGCGCCATCTCTCATCTTTGGAGCAGCTTTCTTTGCGATTGCATCTAGAACTTCAAATGCATATGCAGAGTAACCTTCCAAGAAGTAGAGAACACTACCCTTCAGATCTGGGTCTACTTTATCTCCAGCTATAAGGTTTCCATCTTGTCCCCAACCCATAGCTTCGTAGCCGGTACCAAGTTGGCGAGCAGCAAGTAGAGCACCGACAACTCCGGCATCATTTAGGCCAACAACTGCGATTTTCTTTGCAGTTGGATTTGCGGCCAAGATGTCACGAGCCGCTGGTTGTGAAACAGCAATTTCGCCATTGCCTTCAAATGGCTTGAATTTGGATTTATCAATATCTGGGCAAACTGTCTTTAGGCCTTCGACCATTCCACCAGTACGCATTGCATCAACGATTCCAGCACCGTATCCATGAGATTCAAGTACTAGATCTGGTTGGCAATTCCACTTATCTTTAATGAGTTTTCCAAGTGCGGCACCGCCGGCTTTACCAGCAGCGAGGTTGTCAATACCAAGGAAATACCAGCCTGATTGTGCGATGTCATAAGTAATAACCGGAATCTTTGCCTTAGCTAATTTCTTAGCAATAGTTGGATTCACCTCTGGACGACCATTGAATTGAATAAGTGCTGAACATTTCTGCTGAACAATCAAGTCAGCATTCTTTACAGCAGTTGGGGCATCGAGCTTGTTACTGACTTCGTAGTAATCCCAACCACGCTTTTTTGCTCCAGCTTCAGCAACTGGATCTCCAGTGGTGCCAAGTGCCCCCAAGATTCCAGGTATGCCACCAAGGGCAACGCATAATTTGAACTTAGGCGCAGCTGTTGCGCTAGTAGTTGGTACTACAAACGCTAAGGCACTGAAAATTGCAATCGCTTTGATCGCCGTTCTTTTATTAAGTGACACTTTTTTCTCCTATTCCTATTTTGGCTTGCCTTCTGAATATGATTTTCATAAACAGAATTCTTTATCCTGTAATTGCTCCAGTTATCAGACCCACGATTTCTTCGGGACTAGTCTCATTTGTTTTTCTGGATGCCACAGAAGCGCCAAGACGCATAACGGTTATTGAGTCAGTTATTTTAAAAACATGCTGCATGTTGTGGCTCACGATAAGAATAGCCAGGCCCTTTGCACGTAGCTGATCTACTACAGAGAGAACTTGTGCGGATTCATGAACTCCAAGTGCTGCGGTTGGCTCATCCAAAATAATAACTTTATGCCCGAAGAGCATCGCACGTGCGATAGCCAAGCATTGACGTTGCCCGCCGGACATACTTCGTACGGTTGCATTTAATGAAGGAATCTTTATTCCTAAATCTGACAGTGCCTTTATGGCCTCTTGGTGCATATGTCGATCGTTGACAACTCCAAGTTTTCTTAATAACCAATTACTGGAAAGTTCTTC
>BJFZ01000013.1:4931-29385 GCA_014190175.1 Actinomycetes bacterium
CACAAAAACATTCTGAGTTGCGCTCATTGTGTCTATCAGTGCTAGATCTTGGTAGACAGTTTGAATACCCGATCTCAATGCGTCGACAGGCGAGCTGAAAGAAATACTTTTCCCATCAATGAAAGTCTCACCTGTGTCAGGGATTACTAAGCCAGAAAAAACCTTCAGCAGGGTGCTCTTGCCTGCACCGTTATCACCAACAATTGCTTTAACTTCACCTGCGCTAACACTGATATTGGCATTTACTAGCGCTTGAACGGCTCCGAATGAATGGGAAATATTCTTTGCCTCGATCGCTGGAGTCAACAACGTTTTCGTATTCGAATCACGCTGATCTGCAGTTCCCAACTGATCTGCAGTTCCCAACTGATCTGCAGTTCCCAAAGTAATAACCTCCATATTGAACCAAATTAGATTTTAATCCGAGAAAAGTTCGTGAGCAATGAAATTTGTCAGAAAGAATTTGAATTTTTTTCGGAATGTTCACACTTGTGAACCCCCATTAAATCGGGACAAATAGCGCGCAAAATCAGTTTACAAAGACCTCAAAACTCATAATGATTGCCAAATGCTCTATGTAAGAGTAAATTGAATTATGTTATGGGAGTGAAATGTCGAACCAAAAAGTAAAGCGGATTACAGTTCACGAGATTGCAAATGGAGAAGGGGGTGATGGGCAAAAAAGAGAATCATCCCCTTGGCTCTGCACTCCAGTAACTCACTTTCCTGACGCTCGCACCCGCATGGAAGCTTACTCTGGAGATATGGCGCTCGTCATCGTTGAGATTGAAACAGAGAGCGGAATTATCGGTGTTGGATCTTGCGGAACGGCAAACTCTGGAATTAAGCGGATAATTGAAGATCATTTCGCACCACTTGTAATTGGTGAAGATCCTTTTAAGGTCGAACTTATCTGGTCAAAGCTCTATCGCTCTAGCGCGCGTTTTGGACGACGCGGCGTTGCAATCTCTGCCATCAGCGGTATTGATATAGCCCTCTGGGACATTATGGGAAAGGCTCTTAACGCTCCGGTCTATGACTTACTTGGGGGAAAGACTCGAGATGAAATTCAAGTCTATGCCAGCCGAATGTATGCGCTAAAAGATCTAGATGCTCTAAAAGATGAAGCCCGCGGTTATGTTAAAGAAGGTTTCACAATGTTAAAGCAGCGCTTTGGCTTTGGACCTGCAGATGGCGTTAAGGGAATGAAGGGAAATATCGCTTTAATCAAGGCAGTGCGTGACGCAGTTGGTGATGAAGTCGAAGTCGCTGCCGATGCATATATGGGTTGGGATTTGGAATATGCGATAAAGATGGAGAGGGAGCTTCGTCCATATGGACTTAAATGGATTGAAGAGGCCCTTATGCCACATGATGTTAATGGCTATGCCAGATTATGTTCGATCTCCCAAACACCAATCTCACATGGAGAGCATTCATACACCAGATGGGACTTCCAAGAAATAATTGAAAAAGGCGCCGCACATATTCTTCAACCAGATGTCAACCGCGTTGGTGGAATTACTGAAGCCCGAAAGATTTGGGCGATGGCTGCTGCCAAAGACTTACCCGTGGTCCCACATGGCAATGACCTGCACAACCTTCACTTGGTCTTCTCGCAAGTCAATACGCCGTACA
Source organism: Actinomycetes bacterium (assembly GCA_014190175.1). Next base: position 6,570 of record BJFZ01000013.1, read on the forward strand.
CCGAGTATTTCCCGGCAATTTCAGAGGGTGGATATTCGCACTTCTGGAATTTGTTCGGGGGAAACCCGGTTGCTAAAGATGGGAAAATCTCAATCAGCGACAAGCCTGGACTCGGATATACCCTTGATAGGAACATGCTTGCCACCTTGTCACTAAAGGAATAGCAGCATCATGTTAAAAATAGTTGACACTCATGTTCATCTATTTGACCTTACCCATAAAGAACTTATTTGGTCGTGGCTAGCCGCAGGTGCCAAGGAAGGTCGACTCGGAAATATCGATGGCATCAAATCTTTACGCTACGAAGCCGAGAATTTGATTGCCGAATCTAGGTTTGCAGCTGTCGATAAATTCGTTCACATTCAAGCCGCAATTGGCTCCAAGGATCCCGTAATTGAAACTAAGTGGCTAACTCAAATGTTTACCCAAACTGGCCTACCTGCGGCAATAGTTGGACACGTGGATTTAACCGTTGAGAGTGCACACAAAGTCATTGACCAACATTTGCAATTTACGAATTTCAGAGGGGTTCGTGATTTTGCCGTGGAAGGTGCGTTATCGAGTGGGGGTATCAATAAAGAATTGAACTCGGCGTTGAATTATCTGGCAGAAAATAACTTAGTTCTGGATTTAGACTGCCAATGGCCGAATATGGCTCATGCGGCTGCGATGGCTAGAAAACATCCGGCGCTAAAAATTGTGATTGAGCATATTGGTATACCTACTTCTGCAGCAGATGGCTATTTCGCTAATTGGAAGATTGGAATGCAGGCCTTAGCCAAGGAACCCAATATTTTCTGCAAGATATCTGGAGTAGGAATGCTTGATCCAAGATTTACAGAATCTAGCATACGACGTTGGATCGAATATTGCATATCCATTTTTGGTCCAGAACGCTGCATGCTTGGTTCGAATTGGCCGTTAGATCGTCTCTTTAGCTCTTATGATTCTGTCTTTAATATATATCGCGATATCATTTCCCAATATTCTGTGGAAGAACAGATTGCCATTTGTTCTGATACGGCAAATAGTTATTATAGAATTTAGATTTAAATGAAACCTGGAATTGCGACTCTCGCAAAATTTAGGGCAAGCACAAATGTTGGTTAAGTGTTGCTGAACCATTGGAGTTGTTTTTCAAAATTTGTTAATTATTTGTTCACTATTTAATCTCAAGTAGCCTTGCCTTAACAATGGCTTGAAGTAATTTTTCGTCTACTTTCCAATCATTAGGAACACCTATGGTTTTTTTCTTCACAACGTAATCTTTTAATTTCGGAGTAAATTCTTCGATAACATCAGTGCTCCATGGCGCTATCAGGATATGTTTCTTGGCCGCTGATAATCCAAACACATAGTGCTTATCAAATGTCAGCATTGGCTGGTTCCAAGCGATAACCAATTTAAGATCAGGATATTTCTTTGTAATTACTGCGAAAATAGTCTTAGCTGTTTTAGCCTGAATTAGTTCTAAACTTTGAAAATATTTAGCAGGTGTGGCAAACCGCTTTGAGGATTTTGAACCACGTGAGTACATCACTAGAGCATTTGCGTGAGCTTGTGCGAATCCATAATTTTCGCGAAGGTGTGCGATCTGCTCGGGGTATTTTTGGTCGACCAGTTCAGCCATGATCTTGTGCCAATACGAGATCGGCTCACCACACTTTTTTTCAATTGCCGGAAAGTACGACTCTCGGCTCCCATCGTTGCTGGTCATAGAGGAATTGTAGGCTGAGCTGGCCCAGCAGGCGAGAAGATCCGAAACACTTCCTTGTCCACTTTTGGCCCCTTCACATCAATTTAATATGCCTTCAGATAGATTTCGCGTCACCCCATCAGAAATTGGAGAGCGCCTTGGAGCGTAGAGATTTCTTAAAAGTGATGGGCGCATCAATTGCTACCGTGGCAACGAGTTCACTCCCGCTATCTTTTCTTGATACTGCTAATGCTGCATCAGTTAATGCAATTATCAGATTGCCTGAAAGTGACACAGCACGTTTTGCCTGGACTGTTGATGATGGTTGCAGCCACGATGCAGTAAAAAGTTATATTAATTTTGTTGCTGAAAATGATCTGAGATTAACTTTCTTTGTTTACGCTGCGGTATCACCATGGCAAACAAATGCAAAACTTCTTAAGCCTTTTGTGGAAAGTGGACAGATTCAATTAGCAAATCACACTATGCATCATCCTTTGCTAACAAAACTTACTGCCAAACAAGTACAGAAAGAGTTAATGGATTGTCATAATTTCATAGAAAGACGTTTTGGAATTGACGCAAAACCTTACTACCGGCCTCCATATGGTGGAATTAATGCTCAAGTAATCGACGCTGCCGCTGAGATCGGTTATACAAAGCCAATGTTATGGTCCGGGACTTTGGCAGATTCTGGAAAAGTGGGATCAGCTAAATTCATGAGTTTGGCTAAGCAAAGCATACGAGATCGTGGAATTGTTCTGGGCCATGCAAATAATATGGTTGCTCCAAATCATTTTGATCGATTACTTGAGATCGTAAATAGTCGTGGGCTTAGTTCGGTTACTCTAACTGATGCATTTGAGGTCTAGTAAATTTCTAGTGTGATGAAAATTGAGATGTGCGCTACTAGCCAATTAATTCAGATTCAGCACTCTTTTTTACATCATGAAAACATGCAAGATTGGTAGGAATTAGGGTGCAGGCCTCACAAAGCAATATAAGTTCATAACAACTTACTTCCGAACAGCTGTAAAATTTATTTGTAGGGGATTCACACTTTTCACAACGGCCAATAACATCTGCTTTGTCAGAGAAATCAATCGCCATTCTTGCATCAAAGGTATATAGCGATCCTTGCCATAAGCCATCATCACCGTATTTGTTTCCGTACCGAGCGATTCCACCTTCTATTTGATAGACCTCATTGAATCCGTGCTTTGTCATAACCGAGGAAAGAATTTCACATCGAATCCCACCGGTGCAATAAGTGACTATCGGCTTATCTTTTAAGTGGTCGTACTTACCACTTTCAATTTCACCAACAAAATCTTTAGTGGTCGTAGTGTTTGGGATTACCGCATCTTTGAATTTTCCGATTTTTGCTTCAAAAGCGTTACGCGCATCAAAAAAGACAACTTCATCACCACGCTCTTCAACCAGTTTGTGAACTTCATAGGGATTTAAGTGCTTACCTGCGCCAACAACTCCATTTTCATCAACTATAAGTTCTCCAGGAGAGCCAAAAGCAACTAACTCATCTCGCACACGAATTTTTAGTCTAGGGAAATCATTCCCGGTTCCATCTGACCATTTAAAATCTATTTTCTTAAATCCTGGATATTTTTTACTCTGGGTTACATACTTCTTTAACGCAGACATATCGCCGCCGAGGGTCCCGTTAATACCGTCTTTAGAGATAATTATCCGACCTTTGAGTCCCAGTGATTGACAGAGGGTTTCCTGCCAAAGTCGCATTGCTTCTGGATCAGCGATCGGTGCAAATCGGTAGTAAAGGATGACTTTCTGGAGATCCACACTCATATCTTAAAGGTTATTAGGTATCTAAACTAGTAGCCGAAATCTGCCTCAAATAGAGTGGAGTGGTGGAGAAAATCTTAGAAAACGCATCTGTGATCCGAGTTCAAAGTTTTCTTGTAAATGCCGGAATAGTCAGTCAGATTGTGGCTTTATCAGATAGCGCTAGAACTGCAGCAGAAGCCGCCGAATCACTTGGAATTGAAGTTGGGCAAGTGGCATCCTCAATTGTTTTTAAATTGCCGAACGAAACTGCCTTGTTGGTAATCACAAGTGGAAGACACCGAGTGGATACAAAATTAGTAGCGGCTGCGCTCGGAGTTGAGAAGTTGCACCGTGCCGATGCAGATTTTGTTCGCGATAGCAGTGGCTTTGCTATTGGAGGTGTTTCTCCGGTTGGCTGGCTTAATCAGCCGGGTGTGATTCTTATTGATGAAGCACTTAATGATTACGAAGTTGTCTGGGCTGCTGCTGGACATCCACATGCGGTTTACGCAACGACTTATGCAGAATTAATTAATTGCACTGGCGCTAAATCTATGGTTGTTGGAGATTGATTCGGCTAGCATTTCGGTATGGCTAATATTGAGAACTTTGAACTTTCCGATAGTAGAAAACTTGAACTCCTAGATAATTATGTAGATTCAAGTAACGCCATAATTTTTCATCACGGAACACCAGGAGACGTTACAACTTGGAGTACTTGGGTGGACCTTTGTGAGAGTAAAGGCATTAGGGCAATTTCATACAGTAGAGCTGGATATGGTTTCAGCGAGAGAAATAAAAATAGAGCGGTATCTGATATCAATAATGATATTTCGCAAATTTTGAAAGCCAAAGGCATCAAGCGATTTGTTTCAATTGGCTGGTCTGGCGGGGGGCCTCACGCGCTAGCTAATACTGAAATGGCTGAAAATTGCGCTGCTATTTCACTTGCTGGAGTCGGTGCATTTGGGCAACCAGATTTAGATTTTTTAGCGGGAATGGGTCAAGAAAATCATGATGAGTTCGGCGCAGCTCTTGCAGGCTTTGATCAAATTGAAGAATGGATGGCTATAAATGGCCCAGCAATGCAAATAGTTACTGGTGCTCAGGTTCGTGAATCACTTGGAGGGTTGATCGGTGCTGCCGACAAGGCGGTTATTGAAGGCGCGTACGCCGATGCCATGGCTGCTAATTTTCGCAGAGCTTTAGCTACAGGATTTACCGGATGGATCGATGATGACATGGCATTTATAGAAAAATGGGGATTTGAATTAGAGAATATTAATAAGCCAGTTTTTCTTTGGCAGGGCGATCAGGATTTAATGGTCCCTCATGCACATGGGCAGTGGCTGGCAAAACATATTTCAACCGCAAAGTTAACTTTTGTTCCGGGGCATGGTCATCTTTCGCTACTTGTTGAGTATCGAAATGAAATATTGGCCCAGGCTCAGCAGATATTTAATGGGGCTTCATAGAAGTATTTTGAGCCAGATTTTGGATTAAATTAGAAGTTATCTGCACTTACCAAGCACAATACCCCTGTGAGTAATCTGCTAAATGTTGAAAATATCTCAAAGTCTTATGGCAAAGGGGATGTAATCCATCAAGTTTCCCTTGGTGTTTCAACAGGTGAGCGTATCGGCATAGTTGGACGCAACGGTGGCGGGAAAAGCACTCTGATGCGCTTAATGTCTGGAATTGAAGAGGTCGATAGCGGGCGGGTAACCCATCACGGTGGTTTACGTTTTGGTCATTTAATGCAAGTCGATGAATTCGACCCAGAGTTAACTATTCGTGAAGTTATTTTTGGCACAGATTCCACACATTCGTGGGCCAGTGATCCGCTAATTAGAGATGTGTTAAAAGGATTGTTTGGCTCGCATGGTGAGGAAGTCTTACATCGAAAAATTGCTGGTCTATCTGGCGGTGAAAGGCGACGCACATCATTGGCTCGCTTGTTAACAAGTGAATTAGATTTGATTATGTTAGATGAGCCAACAAATCATCTAGATGTTGAAGGTGTTAGTTGGCTGGCAAACCATTTAAAAAATCGGAAATCATTATCAGTTGTTGTAGTGACACATGATCGCTGGTTCCTAGATGAAGTAAGTGAACGAACTTGGGAAGTTATCGATGGTGGAGTTGAAGAGTACGAGGGTGGTTACTCGGCATTTGTCCTAGCAAAAGCGGAACGAATGCGGCAATCTTCGGCTGAAGATGCAAGAAAAAATCAATTAATCCGAAAAGAGTTGGCCTGGTTAAGACGTGGAGCTCCAGCTCGTACTACTAAACCAAAATTTAGAGTTGATGCGGCAAACCAGTTGATTTCAGCCGAACCACAACCCCGTGATGGAGTTGAACTTTTAGCTTTTGCAGGTGCGCGTTTAGGTAAACGAGTCTTTGAATTACATGATGCAACACTTGGTATCGGAAGCGGAGACGAAGCCAAAATTTTGGCAGAGCGAATCTCATTAAATATTGGTCCAGGGCAAAGATATGCAGTTGTCGGCGCAAATGGGGCAGGAAAGACATCCTTGTTGCGCTTACTCTCCGGTGCGATCAAACCACTTGCTGGACATTTACAAACTGGAACAACTGTAAAACTTGCTTTTCTTTCCCAACATCTAGATGAGTTGAATCCTAAATGGCGGGTATTAGAAGCAGTTGAAGAGGTTGCCCAAAGGGTAGATCTTGGAAAGGGGCGGGAATTATCAGCCTCACAACTCTGCGAAAGGCTGGGTTTTGGCACTGATAGTCAGTGGACTCCTGTTGGGGATTTATCGGGTGGAGAGCGACGTAGATTGCAACTCACCAGATTATTGATGAGCGGGCCAAATGTTTTGTTCTTAGATGAGCCAACAAATGATTTTGATGTTGAAACTTTGGCTTCGCTTGAAGACTTGCTTGATGGGTTTGCGGGAACCATCATGGTCGTCTCGCATGATCGGTACTTTATTGAGCGAGTTTGTGATATCACTTTGGCTTTGATCGGTGATGGCAGTATTCAAGATCTTCCGCGTGGAATTGATCAATATTTAGAATTACGACAATCCATAAATAATTTTGCAGGCGAAGGTGGCACCAGAGAAAAGGGCGATTCTAGATTTGAGCGCAAAGAGTTATCAAAAATCGAGAAGCGAATCGAAAAAATTGATAATCAAATTGTGAAGTTGCAAGAAGAGGCATTGAGATGCGGAGAAAATTATCAAAGGGCGATTGAAATTGAAAAAGAGTTGAATGAAATTTCTGCAGAAAAATCTGAAGCTGAGGAAGCCTGGATTTTATTAGCTGAAAAAATAAATCCTAGCTAATCAAATTTGAGGAGGTGAATGTGCTTGAGTTTGGGTTGGTTCTTATTGTTGGTTTTATCGTCGGAACTATAAATGGAATGGCTGGTGGCGCATCACTACTTTCATTCCCAATTTTACTGGCAATTGGTTTGAACCCAGTAAGTGCTACGGTAACAAATTCTTTGGGTGTATCAAGTGCCAATATTTTTGCTTGGATTTCAAATAAGCAAACCGGGTGGGCAATTTTTCGTAAGTATAAAAAGATTATTTTCTTAGCAACTTGTTTTTCAGCACTTGGGGCTGTGGCATTACTCGCCTTGCCAAGTGAGGTTTTTCAGAATACGGTCCCTTTCTTATTATTGTTTGCAACATTTTCATTATTACTGCCCCGAAAACCTAGAATCGGCAAGCTTCATAAAAATCTTGAACACAGCGCTCTGGCAGCAAGTGGTTTCTACTGTGGTTATTTTGGACCAGGTCAAGGCGTGATAGTAATTGCCACACTTTCACAAGATTCTTCACGCACTCCTCAAGAGGTTAACTCCGCTAAAAATGTAATTGTCGGAATCACTAGTGCGCTTTCGAACTTTCTCTATCTATTTAGCGGTCAGGTAATCTGGCCAATTTTTGTGGCGCTATTTGTCGGATCAAGTTTCGGTGGACTGATGGGTGGTTATTGGGCAAGTCGAATACCGACACAAATCTTTAGGGCATTAGTTTTTTGTGTTGGCTTAATTGCGTCTGTTTGGTTATTTATCCGTACCTTTTAATTTTAAGGAACAAGAACCGCTCGTCCTTCAATTTTTCCAGCGGCAAGATCTAGATAAACTTGTGGCGCATCCACTAAATCAAATTTAGAGATTTTTGGAGTGATCAGATGATGTGCGGCCAAGTCAAGAACTTCTGCTAATTCGACTCTGCTCCCCCAATAAGTGGTTTGTAAACTAGTCTCATAAGGAATGGAGAAGAAGGAGAAAGGAAGTACTCTGCCTGCTATTCCCACGATTGTGAAGTCTCCTAAGACCCGACAAATAGATGCTCCTAGTGCCATAGTTTTCTCACTGCCAACAAAATCCAAAATTACTTCTGCGCCATGACCGCTAGTTAAATCTTTAACTTTTGACTGGATCTCATCACCGACTTTAAAGGTGTATTTAGCACCAAGAGAGGTCGCAAGTTCTAATGCTTCAGTTTTGGAATCAATTGCAATAATTGTTGCCCCAGTTGTTGCTTTTGCAATTTGTACTGCCATATGTCCCAATCCACCAATTCCAATAATTACGATAAATGCATCTGGAGTTAACTTCGTCCATGATTTTTTAATTGCATGATATGGAGTTAGTGCGGCATCTGTAAGAGGAGCGGCATCAACTGGTTTCAAACCATCGGGTAAATCAATTAACAATCTTTCAAATGGAACCAACATGTATTCAGCCATGCCACCATCAATGCCTAGCCCACTTCCTCCACCACTTCCTCCACCTCCACCTCCACCTCCACCTTCTCCATATGTCCATGCACCGTAAACCGCGACAGGATCGCCCTCTCTAAATCTGGAGACACCAGCACCAATTGAATCTATCCATCCGGCATTTTCATGTCCTAAAGTAAAAGGTAGTTTCCATGCCATACCTGACAGCGGTGAGAGCTGACCATCTCCAAAATCTTTCATTAAATCCAGATCTAAATGACAGGCTCCTGCGCCACCAATTTTTATGACCAATTGACCTGGACCCGGAGTTGGCTTGGGGACTTCAACTATTTCCGCTTCGGATTTCCACTTTATCAAACGGAGCGCTTTCATTTTTACTTCAATCTGGGATGTTGATTGGGATACCCCGGATGGGAGATCCGTTAACTTTTAATTACCTTATGCGAGATTTATGTGCGAGCTAAACTTTTCTAGGGTGCTACCACTCTGAGTTATGGAAGTAGAGGTACCATCAACTCCATGAAACCGATCGTGCAAGTATCTCTTGATTTAACTGATATTAATGAAGCTTTAGAGATGGCTCATATTGCAATGCGAGCTGGAGTTGATTGGTTAGAGGCCGGAACTCCATTCATTATCGCTGAAGGAATGCATGGTGTGCGTGCGCTGCGGGCTGAGTTTCCAAAGACTCCAATAGTCGCTGATTTAAAAACAATGGATGGCGGATATCTAGAAGCACAGATGATGGCGCAAGCTGGCGCAACACATGTTGTAGTTATGGCACGGGCACATCCAGAAACTATTAAATGTGTTGTGCAAGCTGGAAAAGATTTTGAAATCAAAGTCATGGGAGACAACCTTGGTTGCCCAGATATGGTTCAAGGAGCAGTTGAATTAGCTGAACTTGGTTGTGACATGGTGATTCACCACATTGGTTTTGATGAGCGTCGTGGAATCGCAGCAACTGGAGTACGGGCACCAAATCCCATGGATCAACTTCGTGAAGTTGTAGATGCGGTAAATGTTCCAGTACAAGCAGTTGGCGGATTAACTCTTGAACAAGCGATCGCCTGTCCGTCTTACGGCGCACCATTAGTAGTAATTGGTGCTCCTCTAGCTATTGATGCTGATTCATTTAGTCGTGGGGCTGGAAATGTAGAAGAGGTATTGCGCAAGATTTGTGAAAAAGTTCACGCGTTCGGAGATGTTCCAGTTAAAGGAGAGAGTAAATGAGCAGTAAATCCCTCGGGGTTGTAAATTTTTCTTCAGAACCATTTAGTGTTGAAATACGTGAAGTTGAAAAACCAGTTGCAGGTGATGATGATGTTATTTTACAAGTTGAAGCGGTAAGTGTTTGCGGAAGTGAGTTACATCAATGGCATGGAACTAATAGTTGGCCAGTTAATTACCCAGTGGTTCTTGGGCATGAGTTTGGTGGTCAAATTGTTGAGCTTGGGAAAAATGTTGCTGAAAAAGGATTTTGGAAAATAGGAGATCGCGCAGTAAGTGAAACAGCTGCTGTGGTTGATATGTCTACTCCGATGTCCAGAATTGGAAAATATAATCTAGATCCAGATCGAAAAGGATTTGGATACGGCGTAAATGGCGGAATGACCCGCTACGCAAAAGTTCCCTCACGTTGCTTGCATCGCATTCCAGATACGGTTTCATTTGAGCATGCGGCATTGACTGAACCTTGTGCAGTTGCATATAGCGCAGTTATTGCTCCGGGCAATATCAAACCTGGTGATCGAATTGTGGTTTTAGGACCTGGCCCAATTGGAACTTTATGTGCAGCAATGGCCCGTCTTGCCGGGGCTGAAGTTGCTGTTGTTGGTTTAGAGCGTGACAAAGTTCGCCTGGAAGCAGCAAAAAGTTATGGCTGTGAAGTCATTATTGGAGATGCCACAGAGTGGGCTCAATATGTTGATGGATTAGGTGCCGAAGGTGTGGTTGATGCAGCCGGAATTTCGGCAACGTTAAAAGCTGCAATGGGATTGGTTCGTCCAGCTGGATGGATATCCAAGGTCGGTTGGGGTCCGCAACCTTTAGATTTTTCAGTAGATCCACTTGTGCAAAAAAATGTAACGTTGCAAGGAAGTTTTAGCCACAATTGGCCGATGTGGGAGCGAGTTCTACGAATGCTCGGAACTGGACAACTTGCTGTGGCTCCTGTTTTAGGTGGCGTGTGGCCAATCAAAGAGTGGGAACAAGCATTTGAGAAAATGTCATCAGGTGCAATTCTTAAATCAGTAATTAAGCCGGAGTGAATATGCGTTTACAAAATAAGGTAATAATTGTTACTGGCGCGACCGCTGGAATCGGCGGCGCAATCGCTACCGCATGCATCCGTGAAGGTGCGAAAGTTTTAGTTCATGGAATTAATGAAAGTGAAGGAAAATCTTTAATATCAAAACTAGGAGATAGCGCCAAACTTTGTATTGCGGATTTATTTGCGGCAAATGCACCTCAGTTAATCGTGGAAAGTGCAATTTCACATTTTGGGAAAATAGATGGATTGGTAAACAACGCAGCGCTCGTGGAACGCTCTACATTGAATGCTGAAACTCCTGAAAGTATCGAGAAAACTTTGCAAGTAAATTTAAAAGCACCTTTTTTCTTAATTCAAGCAGCATATAAAGAGCTAGTAAAAAACAAGGGATCAGTTTTAAACATAGGTTCGGTTAATGCTTATGCAGGCGAATCAACGCTATTGGCATACAGCATCAGCAAAGGTGCGATGCAGACAATGACGCGCAACCTTGCAAATGCTCAAGGCGTAAATGGAGTTAGAGTAAATCAAATTAATCCAGGGTGGGTACTAACAGAGCGCGAAGACCGTGATCAAGTTAAAAAAGGACTTGAACCGGGATGGCACCAAAGATTAGAACGTGAGGCGATTCCATCTGGCGCGATGACTACCTCTGCTCAAATGGGAGAAGCGGCAATTTATTGGCTTTCTGATGAATCAAAGCCATTTACTGGATCGGTTGTAGATCTTGAACAATTTTCAATTATTGGAAGAAATCCGGAGAAATTATAAATGCCACAATTAGCCGCATTTCCAAAAGGATTTATTAAGCAATTAGTTTCAGGGGAGATGAGTATCTATGAGTGGATTGAATTAGCAACCAAACTTGAAATTGATGGTTTGGAGTTTTATAACGATTTTGCTGATGTAAAAGATCCTGCAAATTGGCCAAAGATTCGTAAAGCGGTAGAGGCAACTGGCATGGTGATTCCAATGATGTGTGCTTCTCCTGATTTCACAATCCCAGATCCAGATGGTCGGGCGCGTGAAGTAGCAAAGGAAATCGCTTCTATAAGAATGAGCGCTGAACTTGGAGCAAAGTATTGCCGCGTGCTCTCGGGACAAAGACGCAAGGAGATTACTCGCGAAGAGGGTCTTGGATACGTCGTTGCTTCGATTGAAGCATGTTTGCCGATTGCCGAAGAACTTGGAATTACTTTAATTATTGAAAATCACTACAAAGATGATTTTTGGACTGAACCAGAGTTTGCCCAGATGATGGATGTTTTTGTCGAACTCGTTGGGCGGATTGATTCACCATGGTTTGGAGTTAACTTCGATCCAAGCAATGCCATAGCGGCTGGTGAAGAACCACTTGATTTACTTGAAGCTGTTAAACATCGAGTTGTCACTATGCATGCCAGTGATCGCTACTTGGCTAATGGAACTATCGAAGATTTACGCCGCCAAGAAGGTGGAACTGCCGGTTATGTTTCATTTTTCAAACACGGGGTAATTGGTAAAGGGCTAAATGATTACGACGCTATTTTCTCCACCTTAAAAGGTGTTGGTTTCGATGGATGGATCAGTATTGAAGATGGCGTTGATGGAATGGAGCAGATGCACGAATCTGCCGAATTCTTAAAACGCAAAATTGCCCAACACTGGAGTTAAATAACAACCATTTCAATATCAAGTAGTTCTGCCACGGCGCGCAGTTCGCCCACGCGATGCCCTGTTCCAAGTGCCCAGTGGTGCGGTACTCCGGTTGCACTCCAGGAATCACACCATTCGCCAGGATTTACTCCGAAATCAACAAGAGATGTGGTGTTACCGATGCGCAATCTTGGACCATCAACAACTTTCCCTTCTGATGCTACAAATTGATATGTTCCATTTTTGCGTTGGGTAACACCAAAGACCGTCACTGGTCCGTGTTTAACATCAAACTCAACCGATATTCCAAAGCCACGTTTGCCGTGATAAACACCAAGTCCACGCAACATTGGTTTCCCATTACTGATTGAAAGGTGTGCAGGACCGTCATGGCCCATCTCGACAACACCGGCGTTGAAATTCAAAGCTTGGAATTCTGTAAATGAGCCACCAGCACCCATACGATCAAGCATTAACATTCCAATTGAAGTGCGAAGTTCATATTCGCCAACTGCCGGAATGCCAGCGCCGGTTAGCAGTGAACAACCCAAAATCATTCCAGCACCAAGTCGTTCGTGAATTTCTCCATCCAACCCACGGTGATAGTAAGCAAGTGAGTTGATATCAAAATCATCCACTAATTGACGAAGTCCTACAGCAACTTTTCCTGCCCATCTAAAATCTTCTTCGACAACTGTTTTATCAATTTCGAAAATAGATCTAGCTTCATCAAGCACGGAATCAATTTCTTTCTCACTGACTTTTTCCACGCGTACGCGAAGGTCATCAAATTCAAGAACTTCCATATGCCCACCAAAGTGGGTACTGACCATTGTCATATCGGTTGATACATCTAACATTCCTGGATAAAGATGCCCCATGATTCCATGACGTGAGTTACGCAAAATTGCCCTGATCCCAGCTGCTTGAATCCAACTATCAATTTTTTTCCATGCTCGTTCTTCATGTAGGTAGCCAGAAACACTTCGGAATGGAACTCCTGCGCGCTCAAAAGCATTTGCCATTTCAGGAAGTGGACAAGCACCGCAATATGCCAACCAAGCACCAGTATCAAAATTCGCATGATCCATCTGCTCGCTTGGTTGCATGTTAATAACCAGCACTGGCGCATTGGATCTTTGGGCAATCGGAACAATCATTGAAGCGGTCATATAGGTAGTAAGAAAAGTTACGATTAAATCACATCCAGCTGCGCGTAATTTTTCAGCAGCAGTAGCTCCTTCTTGGGCATCTGAAATAAAACCCACATCTACTAACTCAACATCTAATTTTGCGATTCGCTCAGAAACAAATTTTGCTGACGCTTGTAATTGTGGAAGTAACCCCGGAAATTGTGGCCAATATGTGCCAAGTCCTCCAGCAACCAAACCAACTTTGATTGATTTACGGGGACGTGGGGCTGGGGTGGTGCGAACGCTCTCATTGAGAGTCATGATTTCTCCTACGAGTTAGTTGAACCTCTGGCCAGATGAATCGATTCAGCGGCTTTACTTTAGAAGGGTTGGGCGGGGCTGGTCAAGACCGGAGAATTCGCACTGCTGAGTAGGGTTGAATACGCATATGTCCGAAGAAGCTGTTACGAAATTTGCGCAACTAAACCGCAGTCTGTATCCGTTTATTGTCGCAATATTTTGTGGCTTGCTGCTTCTTTCCAATGTGGGTGCCGTAAAACTCATTGAATTTGGACCAATTATCACTGATGGCGGTGCATTTCTATTTCCGTTGGTTTATATAACTGGAGATGTGCTCAGTGAGGTTTATGGTTTGAAAGCTGCCCGTAAATGTATCTACCTAGGCTTTGCATTTGCGATCTTGGCAGCTTTAACTTTTTATTTAATTCAACTTTCACCTCCTGCTGATGGTTGGGGGAATCAAAAGGCTTATGAAGCGATTTTAGGATTTGTTCCCCGAATAGTTTTGGCCAGTATTTGTGGATTTCTAGTCGGTCAATTGTTAAACGCTTATGTATTGGTAAAAATCAAGGAACGAACTAAAGAAAAAGCTCTTTGGGTGAGATTAGTTGGTTCTACCGTTGTTGGAGAGTTGGCAGATACCTTGGTTTTTTGCACGGTGGCTTTTTATGGTGTTATCACCGGTAATGATTTCTGGAATTATGTAATAACTGGATACCTCTATAAAACTTTACTTGAGGTAATTTTACTTCCAGTGACTTACCGAGTGATTAAAGTTGTTAAAAATTACGAACCAACCTATTCAGCCAGGTAGTTTTACTGTAGTTATTTAGCTGGGTAATAGCGCGCCAAGAAATCATCACGGTATTCAACATAAGTACTATCACTTAGGGATTCTCTAATGCGATCCACTAGATTCACAGTGAAATACAAGTTGTGAATGGTAGCCAAAGTTGCCGCAGCAATTTCTTTACTTTTGAAGAGATGATTCAAGTAGGCCCTGCTGTAGTTAGCGCAGGTGTAACATCCACAATTTTCATCAATGGGATTGAAATTACTTTTATTTGCACTAACTAAGAGATTAAATCGACCGGTTTCTCCAAAGACCGCGCTAGTGCGGGCATTTCTTGAAGGTGCGACGCAATCAAAAGTATCAGCGCCTGATTCGATTGCTTTAAAAAAGTCATCAGGTTCGCCAATTCCAAGTAAGTGTCGGGGTTTATCTTCGGGCAATTCATCAGTTACCCAAGAAACAATTTCTCCAAGTGCGCTCTTATCAATCGCGCCACCAATTCCAAAACCATCAAAATCCATGGCACCTAAATCTCTTGACGCTTTGCGACGCAGATCTTCATATTGCGCACCTTGAATTACACCAAATAACGCTTGATATGGTTTGCCAACTCTTTCAAGTGTTAATCGCTCATGTTCGATAATGCAACGTTGCGCCCATTTACGGGTGCGCTCTAATGCAATCTCTTGATAATCGCGTGAATTCATTAAAGTTGTTAATTCATCAAATGCCATCATGATGTCAGCGCCAATTTGATGTTGTACCCTCATTGATATTTCAGGTGTAAATCTATGCATCGCTCCATCTAGATGTGATTTGAAAGTTACTCCATCATCGTCAACGTGAGCTAATCGCAATTTATCTGGCGCGATAACTTCATCAGCGTGAAACTCACCGGGATCCATCGCTAATGTTTTTTTAAATCCAGCACCAAGCGAAAGAACTTGAAATCCGCCACTGTCGGTAAAAGTTGGTCTATTCCAATTCATAAATTTTGCTAAACCGCCGGCTTGGTCGATCAAAGCTGATCCTGGCTGCAAGTAGAGGTGGTAAGCGTTAGATAGAACTGCCTGGGCACCAAGTTGGCCTACTGTTTCAGGAAGCAATGATTTGACTGCGGCTTTGGTGCCGACCGGGATAAAAGCCGGAGTTTGAATCTGCCCATGTGGGGTTTGGATGATTCCGCAACGCGCCCGACCCGATTGGTGTGAAGGGGTGAACCCCCAATTAGCGCGCTCCATCAGTTGAGCCTAGCCACCTGCGCATGAGGGATGAAAATCGGGAAATTCCAAAGTGGTATTGGCCACTTTGCCTCTAGAGGAGGAGCCTTTGGTGCGATAGGTTTGCGGGGAAGTTACTGATGAGTATTTTCAGCACCTTTACTGAAGGCTAACTAATAGGGGGCGATTAAAACGGTTGTTGCAAGCGTGATTGGGCGGACTCCACGTCAACTAGCTTGGCGACGTTTCCGAAGCAATCGCTTTGGTTTACCAACCTTGATCATCTCGGCGACTTTAATCTTTAGCACCATTCTGGCCCCATTAATTGGCGGCCTACTAGGAATAGATGGCCGCAAACGATTCCCAGAAACTTTGAGCAGTCGTGGAATGCCAATTGGAAAATTTGGCGGGATAAGTTGGGCTCATCCACTTGGAATTGAACCGGGAATAGGTCACGACTTATTTGCCAGATTATTATTTGGAGCCCGGATTTCTTTTTTTGTTGCATTAATTACCACAATTCTCTCAATTGCAATTGGAGTTGTTGCTGGAATCATTATGGGATTTTTTCGCGGAAGAGTTGATTCAACTATTGGGAGATTCATAGATTTCTTGTTAGCTTTTCCATCATTTTTTATGATTGTGGCCTTAAGTCTTCCAATGGTGCAGCGATTAGAAAAATCTGGAGTAGCCGAAGGCAATACAGCTCGAATGCTTTATTTAGTATTGATTTTAATTTTCTTTGGTTGGCCATACTTGGCTCGCGTGATTCGATCACAGGTTCTCTCTATTCGGGAAAGAGATTACGTCATGGCTGCTCGCGCATTAGGTGCAAGTAATACCCGGATTATTTTTAGAGAGATCTTGCCAAATTTATGGAGCATCATAATTGTTTATTTCTCATTAGCGCTCCCAGGATATTTAACTGCCGAAGCAGTCTTCTCATTTTTAGGATTGGGAATTCAACCACCGGACGCTTCATGGGGACTTTTGATCTCAGACTCAATTAAGTATGTAATGAATGAACCAACTTACTTTTTTATTACAACAACTTCATTAATATTTGTTGTGCTTACCTTCAATTTGCTTGGCGATGCAGTCCGAGATGCACTTGATCCGAAGAGTGAGGCAAGTTAAATAGAATTCTGTGCAGCTACGTAACTGCATAGATGTTAAAAAACTTAATATCGATATTCACAAATAAATGGAGATCGACATATCCAACGTTAAGGGGGAGATATGTTTAAAAATACTTCGGGAAGCTCCCGGATTGCAGGGAAGGCCCTTGCATCATTAGCAGCGGTAACGTTGCTTGGTGCAGGTTTAGTAGGCTGCTCGTCAGCTTCAAGTGGAGGTGGCACGCTTACTTATCTGACTCATGCAGATTCATGGACGCATGCTGATCCAAACCGTAACTACACCGGCCAACACATTGCTTGGTTTGGCTCCTATATGCACCGCACATTAACTGCATATAAGCGTGCTGCAGGTGCAGATGGCTCATCAGTTGTGCCAGACATGGCAACTGATACCGGCCGTGCATCAAATGGAAATAAAACTTGGGAATTCACCCTACAAGATGGCGTCACCTTTGAAGATGGCTCTGCAGTAACTTGTGCAGATGTGAAGTACGGTGTTTCACGTACATTTGCAACTGATGTAATTACTGATGGCCCAGGTTATGCAATCTCAATGCTGGATATTCCAAAAGATAAAGATGGTGCCTCTGTTTATAAAGGCCCATACAAGAGTGATGGAAATGACACTGCCGCTTATGACAAGGCAGTCACTTGTTCAGCAGATAATAAAACCATTACCTTCAATCTTTCGCGTGCTGTAGGCGACTTCAACTACACTGTTACTTACCTTTCATTTAGTGCTGTGCCAAAAGCCAGTGATGATGGAGATAAGTACGACATGCACCCAGTTTCAACCGGCCCATACAAAATTGAAAAGTATGTTGCTAAAGATGAAATGGTGTTAGTCCGTAACGATAAGTGGAGCAAAGATTCAGATCCAATTCGTAACGCTTACCCAGACAAGATCGTTGTTCGCTTTGGTCTTGCCGAAGAAGTTCGTGATCAACTTGTGATCAATGATTCAGAACCTGCATCAATGTCACTTGACGGCATTCTTCCAACCAACTTAGCAACCATCTTTGATGATGCTGGTGTGCCAGTTGAAGCTTGGAAAGATCGGGCAATGAATGTTTACGATCCATATGTCACCTATTCGGCTGTAAACGTTGAGAAAGTTTCCTGCGTACAGGTCCGTAAAGCGATCTATTACGCACGTGACTTCGCAGCTCTTCAAACACTCTCAGGTGGAGCAGCCTTTACCGGCGATCCAGCAGATGGCGTAATTAAGCCTTTAATGGGCCTTGATTACAAGAAGACGACAGGATATGAAGATTGGAAACCAGAAGGAAATGCTGAAAAAGCAACTGCACTTATGGCAGAAGCAAAAACCGCATGTCCTGATGTCTACAAAAAAGCAACTACCACCGGATTGACTTTTGATATTGGAGACTCAGATACCAATAAAAAAGCTGCAACAATCTGGATTGATTCAGTTAAGAAGAACTCAGGAATTATCTTGAAGTTCAACTTTATTGAGCCAGGTAGTTACTACAGTGTTGTGCTAGATCCAACCAAGCAGGGCGATTTATCTCGTGCTGGTTGGGCTCCAGATTGGGCAAATGCTTCAACTGTTATTCCTGAACTTATGCTTGATGGCTATGGATTCCCATTGTCACGAGCTGGCAAAGATCCAACTTATGCCGAGTTCAAGAAACGGGCAGAAGCAAACCTCTCTGAGCCAGATCGGGTTAAGCAAGGCGCCGAGTGGGCTGCACTTAACCAGTATGTAATGGATCAAATGTGGATTATTCCTGGTGTCTTCTCAAAGACCCAAGAGATGTGGGGCTCCAAACTAACCGGAGTCTTCTTCTGGGAACCACAGGGCGCTCCATCATTTGGAGATATCCAAATAGCTAAGTAAGTAAATCGAAAATTCCGGAGGGGAATAATCTCCTCCGGAATTTTTATGAAGCGTTAATTACAAATTTTTAGAAAGGTAAGTGATGTCTGGATACTTAGTGCGTCGTATTGCAACCTCACTTGCCATTTTATTCGCCGTTAGTTTTGCGGTTTATGCAATTTTTGCACTTTTACCTTTTGATCCGGCAGCACTTACTTGTGGAAAAAATTGCAACAATCCAGCGATAATTGAAGCAAATCGAATTCGGCTCGGTTACGACATCCCTTTTTGGCAGCAGTACATAGTTTTTCTTGGTGGCTTGTTTGCCGGTCGTAATTATGGTGAAGGGGCTGCAGCGATTAACTGTCCTGCACCAAGTCTTGGATACTCATTTAATGAACATGAGTGCGTCACAACTTTAATTAGACAGGCACTTCCAGTTACTGCTTCTTTGGCAATCGGCGCGATGATTTTGTGGCTGATCGTCGGAATAACTCTCGGGGTAGTAGCCGCTAGGTTTCGCGGAAGATCTGCAGACACTGCGAGCACCATATTTGTATTGATTGGCACCTCGCTACCTACCTTCCTTACTGGTCTATTGCTCCTAGTCTTTGTAGTTATTAAGTGGAGAATAATCCCGTTCCCTTCAGGCAATTACACGTCGTTATTTGAAAATCCCTTAGAGTGGGCGCAAATTCTGTTGCTACCTTGGATTACCCTGGCTTTCGCATCTGCGGCGCTATACACCAGATTTGTTCGAAACGCAGTTATCGAAACTTTGAGCGAAGATTTTATTAGAACCGCACGTGCTAAAGGGTTAAGCGAAAAAGTAATTTTACGCAAACATACTTTGCGTGCTGCACTTGCACCAATTGCAACCATGGCTGGTCTTGATTTTGCGGCTTTGCTAGGCGGGGCTATCTTGACGGAAAAGGTTTTTAATTTACCTGGACTGGGCAGACTTTCACTTAGCGCCGTAGTTGAGTATGACTTACCGATAATTGTCGGTGCAACTTTATTATCTGCCGCAATTGTAATTGCGATGAATTTAATTGTAGATATTTTGTATGCATTTATTGATCCGCGGGTTCGGGTTGCCGCATGAGTTTGTTAGAAGTAAACAATTTATTAGTTGAATTTAGAACTCCCGATGGAATCGTTAAAGCAGTTGATGGAGTTTCGTTTAAAGTTGATCGTGGCGAGACTCTTGCAATAGTTGGGGAATCAGGATCTGGAAAGACAGTCACAAATTTAGCAGTAATGGGTTTACTCCCACGGAAAATTGCAAATATCTCAGGGAGTGCAAAATTGGACACTGGCGCGGGGCCAGTTGATCTTTTAACAATTCCAGGTTCTGAGTTACGAAAGATTCGTGGCAGAGATGTGGCGATGATTTTTCAAGATCCGATGTCGGCGCTGCATCCTTATTACACAATTGGGAATCAAATTATTGAAGCGCATCAAATTCACAATCAGTGCAGTAAAGAAGATAGCGAGAAACGTGCAATTGAACTTTTGGAGTTAGTGGGAATCTCAGATGCCCGTAAAAGATTAAACGCTTTTCCGCATCAATTCTCAGGTGGTATGCGTCAGCGGGTAATGATTGCCATGGCGCTGGTAAATAATCCTAAAGTTTTGATTGCTGATGAACCCACAACTGCTCTTGATGTCACAGTACAAGCGCAAATTATGAAATTGCTCGCTGATTTACAGAAAGAGTTAGGCATGGCGATGATTTTGATTACCCATGATCTTGGAGTTGTCGCTGGCTCTGCTGACCGAATAAATGTGATGTATGCCGGAAAAATTGTTGAATCTGCCGATGTTTTTGAGTTATTTGCAAATCCCCAGATGCCATATACCCACGGGTTACTGGCTTCTATCCCACGAGTGGACCGTCCGCAATTGCAGCGGCTAGAAACAATTTCTGGACAGCCGCCATCATTGATTTCCTTACCTGCAGGATGCGCGTTTGCTCCGCGTTGCGCACGTAAATCAGAGGTTTCTGGAAGTGCCTGTGAATTAACGATGCCAGCTCTTGTCGAAATTAGTACGGGGCATTCATCGAGGTGTCATTTGGTTGGGCAGGTGAAGCGATGAGTGAGCCATTGTTACGAGTAGTTAATTTGCAAAAGTTTTTCCCGCTAACTAGCAATAGTATTTTTGTCAGAGTAAAAGGCAGCAATAAGGCGGTTAATGGCGTTTCATTTACATTAAATGCTGGAGAAACTCTCGGATTAGTAGGGGAGTCTGGTTGCGGAAAATCAACTGTAGGTCGTTCGCTCTTGAAATTATATGAACCAACTGGAGGTGAGATTTATTTTGAAGGTGAGGAGATTTCTAAATTCTCTCACCGAAAGATGAAACCTTTCCGGACAAAGATGCAGATGATTTTTCAAGATCCTTACTCATCATTAAACCCGCGCCACTCAATTGGCCAAATTATTGGTGCAAGCTTCAAGATTCACGGGGTAACCGATCCTGGTGCCGGTAAATCTATAAAAACCTCAGTTCAAGATTTGATGGAACGTGTGGGATTAAACCCAGAGCATTACAACCGCTATCCGCATGAATTTTCAGGTGGTCAACGCCAGCGAATTGGTATCGCCCGAGCACTTGCGCTAAAGCCTAAATTTATAGTTGCGGACGAACCAGTCTCAGCACTTGATGTTTCGATTCAGGCCCAGGTAATTAATTTGCTGGAAGATTTACGGGATGATTTTGGACTTTCCTACCTTTTTATCGCTCATGATCTTTCAGTAGTGCAACACATCTCTGATCGAGTTGCGGTCATGTACCTCGGCAAAATTATGGAGCTTGCCCCAACCTCCTCGCTTTATATTGAGCCACACCATCCATACACAAAAGCCTTGTTATCAGCGGTGCCAATTCCTGATCCAGTGTTAGAACGCGGCCGGGAGCAGATCGTATTAACTGGAGATCTACCTTCTCCTTCAAATCCACCATCGGGTTGTGTCTTTAACACCAGATGTTGGAAAGTTCAGGATCGGTGTCGCATTGAAGAGCCGGTATTGCTCCAAGTTGGCTCATCACAAGTTGCTTGCCACTTTCCTGAGTAGGTCCCGAGTAGTTCCAGCAGGCTTAGATAGTTGGCAGAGTAAGGATTTCAGCCCCTGTAGCGGTAACTAAAAGAGTGTGTTCAAATTGCGCACTCCGCGAGCCATCGGCTGTCAGTACGGTCCAGCCGTCATCCCACATCTGATTTTGGTAAGTGCCAAGAGTCAACATCGGTTCAATCGTGAAAGTCATACCCTCTTCAATTTGAAATGCGTGGTGTGGGGTGTCGTAATGCGGAATGATCAAATCGGTATGAAAGGCAGTGTTGATTCCATGACCGGTGAAATCATGAACAACGCCATAATTAAAACGTTTGGCATATGACTCGATCACCCGTCCGATAACCGAACTTTCTCTTCCTGGTACTACTGCGGCGATTGCGCGCGCTAGAGCGGCCTCTGTGCGCTCTACAAGCAGATATGAGGCGTCATCTACCTCATTACTTGCCAAGAAGGTGGCGTTTGTATCTCCGTGCGCTCCAACGCCATCAATAGTGAGATAAGCGGTGATATCAATATTTACGATATCTGTCGGCAAAATTTCCCGAGAGTCCGGAATCCCATGGCAGATCACCTCGTTAATTGACGTGCAAAGTGATTTCGGAAAGCCGCGATATCCCAATGTTGAGGGGTAGGCGCCATGGTCACATAAATATTCGTGGCCAATTTTGTCGAGAAAATCTGTACTTACCCCAGGAAGAATTGACCGGCCTACAGTTACCAATGCATTTGCAGCTAATTTACTGGCGGCTCGCATGACTTCGAGTACTTCATCATTCGGGATATTTGATCCGGCAAATTTACTTGGGCCAGATTTGCCAACATATTCCGGGCGAGTAATTTGGGCCGGAACTTGGCGCATCGGTGAGATCTTTCCGCCCTTAATTCCAACTGCTCCTTGGCTCACCATTTCGGTAAGTCTACTTAGGTAGCAATAATTTAAAGCCATAAAAAAATCCCCACCGCCGAAGCGATGGGGATTTTTTCAGTAGATCCTTATGCTGCTGGTGCTGCCTTCGCTGCTTTTTTACGGCGACGACGAGGCTTTGCTGCACCGGCTTTCTTAGCGGCTTTCTTACGACGCTTTGGAGCTGCTTTCTTAGCGGCTTTCTTACGACGCTTTGGAGCGGCTTTCTTAGCGGCTTTCTTACGACGCTTTGGAGCGGCTTTCTTATCGGGTTTCTTA
>BJFZ01000014.1 GCA_014190175.1 Actinomycetes bacterium
CCTGCACCAAAACGCGCGCATGTTGATCCACCGCCCGCGCCTTCAACTCAACGAGCTGCAATGCAGATGCCATCCATAACAATTCCATCCACACCAACTGCAGCAACACCAACTGCAGTGACACCGCCACAAGGAAACCCGCTGCAACCACAAGTAGTTACCAGTTCTAGAAGTTCTACTCCACTTCCAGCTGATCCAGTTCGTAAAGCGGCACCGGTAATTTCATCTCCTAGCGCCGGACGTGTTGAAGCGCTTCGTGGAACAGCATCCAGAGTTGTTACAAATATGGAAGCATCACTTGAAGTTCCAACTGCAACTAGCGTTCGTGCACTTCCGGCAAAATTATTAATTGACAATCGAATTGTAATAAATAACCACTTGAAACGTGGCCGTGGTGGAAAAGTTTCTTTCACACATTTAATCGGTTATGCAATGGTTAAAGCATTACGTGCGATGCCAGAGATGAATTCATTTTTTACGCATCTTGAAGAAAAACCAGCGGTCGGGCATCCAGATCACATCAATTTAGGAATCGCAATTGATTTAGCAAAATCCGATGGAACCAGACAGTTATTAGTTCCATCAATTAAAGGTTGCGAAGAGATGGATTTCGCACAATTTTGGGACGAATATGAAGCGGTTGTAAAAAAAGCTCGCACAGGAGCACTGGCTGTTGAAGATTTCGCTGGCACCACAGTTTCACTTACAAATCCTGGAACCATCGGAACAGTTCATTCAGTTCCACGGTTGATGCAAGGCCAAGGCTTAATTCTTGGCGTTGGTGCGATGGATTACCCAGCCGAGTATCAAGGAGCGAGTGAAGAGACACTCTCTCGTCTTGCGATTAGCAAAACTGTAACTCTCACAAGCACTTACGATCACCGAATTATCCAAGGCGCACAATCTGGAGATTTCCTACGCCGGATTCATGAAATATTGCTAGGTGAGGAAAGTTTTTACGATGAAATTTTTGCTGCGCTTCGAATTCCTTATGCTCCAATTCGCTGGAATACTGATGTTGAACGCACCAAAGATGATGACATTCACAAAACTGCGCGCGTTCAGGAGTTAATCCACGCTTACCGCAGTCGTGGTCACTTAATGGCCGACACTGACCCGCTTGAATTCCACATGCGCTCCCACCCAGATCTAGATGTAGTGACTCATGGCTTAACTCTTTGGGATCTTGATCGCGAAGTTGCGACCGGTGGCTTTGGAACTGAGCCGTTTATGAAGTTACGTAACATTCTTGGAATTTTGCGTGATTCATACTGTCGAGCAATTGGTATTGAATACATGCATTTGAGTGATCCAACAGAGCGTAAATGGATGCAAAGTAAAATTGAAGTTGGGTCACCAAGAATTGCGCGCGAAGAACAACTTAGAATTCTACGTAAATTAAATAGTGCAGAAGCTTTTGAAACATTTTTACAAACTAAGTTTGTTGGCCAAAAGCGATTCTCACTTGAAGGTGGCGAATCTGTAATTCCAATTCTTGATGCGATTCTTTCCTCTGCAGCTGAAGCAAAGTTGCAAGAAGTTA
This sequence comes from Actinomycetes bacterium, assembly GCA_014190175.1. The sequence goes on from BJFZ01000014.1 coordinate 1,544, forward strand.
GTATCGGAATGCCGCACCGCGGACGTTTAAATGTGTTAGCAAATATCGCCGGAAAATCTTATGGTCAAATTTTCCAAGAGTTTGAAGGTCACTACGCTGAAAATGCTGTTCAGGGTTCAGGCGATGTTAAATACCATTTAGGAAGCACCGGAAGATTTACGGCTGAATCTGGCGCACAGACAAATGTTTATCTAGCCGCAAACCCATCTCACTTAGAAGCGGTAAACCCGGTACTCGAAGGAATTGTGCGCGCAAAGCAAGACCGAGCAAATATTCGTAAGGCCTACTCAATTCTTCCAGTTCTAATGCATGGCGATGCTGCATTTGCTGGACAAGGAGTTGTCGCTGAAACTTTGAACTTATCTCAACTGCCTGGATATCGCACTGGTGGAACCATCCATGTAATTGTTAATAACCAAGTTGGATTCACTACATCACCAACTGCTGCTCGTTCATCTAGATATGCAACCGATGTTGCGCGAACAGTGCAAGCACCGATTTTCCATGTAAATGGAGATGATCCAGAAGCATGTGTGCGCGTTGCACGTTTAGCTTTTGAATACCGCCAAGAGTTTAATAAAGATGTGGTAATTGACATGATTTGTTACCGCCGTCGCGGACACAACGAAGGTGATGAACCAAGTTTTACTCAACCACTTATGTACAAATTGATTGATGAAAAGCGATCTACCCGAACTTTGTATACCGAAGCGCTAATTGGCCGTGGCGATATTTCAACAGAAGAGGCTGATGAAGTACTTCGCGACTTCCAGGTCCAACTTGAAAATATCTTCACAACTGTCCATAACACCGAACCAGAGCCAGATGGAACCATCGTTCCTGAATTCCGTGGTCCTGAAGCAATAAATACGGCAATCCCTGAAGTTGTTGCTCGCAAAATTGCCGCCACTCAAATCGCTACACCTGATGGATTTACGATTCATCCAAAACTTATTCCACAACTTGCGCGCAGAGTTGAAATGTTAAATGAGGCCACAATCGATTGGGCGATGGGTGAGGCACTCGCATTTGGTTCGATTTTGCTAGATGGAAAGCATATTCGTTTGGCTGGTCAAGATGTTGCCCGCGGAACATTTAGCCAACGTCACGCAGTTATTACTGACCAATTAACAGGCAATGAATGGCTACCACTTCGAGGATTAATTGAAAATGAAAATCAGTTCTTTGTAATTAACTCTCTATTATCTGAATATGCCGCAATGGGATTTGAATACGGCTACTCAGTTGAACGTGAAGATTCACTTGTACTTTGGGAAGGCCAATTCGGAGATTTCGCAAATGGTGCGCAGACCATTATTGATGAGTTCATCTCTTCATCATTACAAAAATGGGGCGAGCGTTCATCTGTAGTACTGCTACTTCCACATGGTTACGAAGGCCAAGGTCCAGATCATTCATCAGCACGTATCGAAAGATTCTTATTGCTATGCGCCGAAGAGAACATGACGGTGGCGCAACCTTCTACGCCTGCTTCTTACTTCCACTTACTTCGTTGGCACATGGCAAACCCTGCTCGCCGTCCGTTAATTGTTTTCACTCCTAAATCAATGTTGCGATTAAAAGCTGCCGCTTCTTCCTTGAGCGATTTCACAACTGGTAATTTCAAACCTTTATTGGATGATCCAACAGTTTCAAATGCAACGAGATTAATTTTCTGTTCTGGCAAGATTTATCACGACTTAACTGCCGAGCGCGCAAAGTTGGGCGAAAATACAACAGCGATCGTTCGGATTGAACAACTTTATCCACTGCCATCACAAGCGATGCGCGAAGTTGCTACAAAACATCCAAATGCAACGATGCTGTGGGTGCAGGACGAACCTGCCAACCAAGGCCCATGGCCATTTGTTGCACTTAATACATCAGAAGTTTTTGATGGTCGCGTATTGCGTCGAGTCTCTCGGCGTGCCTCTGCAGCCCCGGCCACTGGAAATCATCACCTGCATGAAGAAGAACAAAAAGCTTTAATCTTTGAAGCTTTTCAACGCTAAGTTAAAAGCAAAAAATAATTTTCTAAACTCTTATCGTTGCAATTAAAACTTTTCCTAGTTAACTTCTTTTTTTCCAGTAACGAAATAAGTATTTCCCGATAATTTCTTTGCGAGTAAGAAAACCCCAACTTCTAGAATCGATACTTGGTTCAGTGTTGTCGCCTTCAACCCAAAATCGCTTTTTCTCAATCTTTGTGATCCGCTTAATGTATTGAATTCCAGGTTGATCATCTCTTTCAATGACCACGATATTTCCTACTTCGAGTTTCTTACGCCTTGGTCTCCACTTGACCGCAACCCAGTCACCGTCATTTAAGGTCGGCACCATAGAGGCACCACTAACTGCGACCGTGCCGTACCTACGTAAAAACCTGCTGGCAATGCGAATGAAAACCCGCAAGCCAACCAAAATTGCCGCTTGGGTCTTCGGCTTGAATTTCCCTAATGCAGGATTGATAGACACGGTAGTAGTCTGGCACTTAATTGATTTAACCAAAACCTAGACATGGCACCCTTTTGCAGGTCCAGGATGAAATTAGGAGAGGTAAAAATGTTAAAAAGCAGATTTAATTCTGGTTCCGCTGGTTCCGCTGGTGCTGCGTTAAAAGTAGTCGAGTCATTCTTCGCTCCAAAGCAAATTGTTCTAGCTCACTGTGATCTTCCTTGTGGAGTTTACGATCCATCCCAAGCCAAAATTGAGGCACTCTCGGTTAAGGCTGCCATGGAAAAATATGCGGCAAGTAGTGACCCTGATTTCAAATCACGAGCCGTTGCAGTAAAAGAAGTGCGCTCGCATCAAGTTAAGGAACATCTTTGGGTGCTTTGGACTGATTACTTTAAACCAAATCATTTTGAGGCTTATCCAAACTTGCACACCTTATTTAATGAAGCAACAAAACTTGCTGGTGCAACTGGAACTAAAGGTACTAACGATGTTGCAGTTGCCGATAAGTTGCTAGCTAAAATCGAAGAGATCTCTGAGATTTTCTGGGCGACTAAAAAGTAATAAATTTAAAGTTGATCAAACTATTGATGGCTTAAGGATTGTGCCGCGGCTTTAGCAAGAAATGAAACGCGATCAACTACAGCGCGAATCACTAAGCCGCGGGCAATCAAACGCTCTTGTTCATGGACTTCAATCTCAAAAGTTAACCGGTTATTTTCAACTTTTGTGCAGGTAGCTATCGCTCGAACTTCGGCACCAATACTTGCCGTTGAAATATGATCAAACTCAACGCGAATTCCAACTGATGTTTCTCCTTGTTCTATACATTCAAGTAACGCTGCGACGGTTGCACTCTCAGCAAGTGCAATAACTTGAGGAGTTGCCAACACCGGAACATCGCCACTTCCATGAGCGATTGCGGTATCACCTTGACGCACACTCATTCCTGACATTCCAACTACACCTAAATACTTTTCTGAAAATTGTTCAGGGCTCATTTGCTCATTTACTCATTTTCCTTGCTCTGCAATCATTATTAATGGGTCGCCCTCTTGGATGATCTCCCCAGGCGTAACTGCAATCTCGATTACTTTTCCAGCAAATTCAGATAGCACCGGGATTTCCATCTTCATCGAATCAAGAAGTAATACCGTTTGCCCGATTATTACCGATTCTCCAATTGTGACTGATACCGACAACACATTCGCCACCATCTCAGCGCGAATCGTGTAAATCTTCTGGTCTGCTTCAGCCATACGAGCAACTTACTCGGAATTATTACTCTTGCTCGTAACTCTCGCGAATTTCGACATGAGTTTGAATAAAAGTATCGGTAGAAATTTCAGTATAGGTAATGCTCTGTGACCAAGAAATGCTCTGGACCGCCAGATCACTAGCTATCCGTTGCCGTAATTCTTGCGGTGCCGTCTCGGCGCAAGATCTTGAAAGTAAATTCCTGAATCTATGTTCGGCCATTTGCTCACCAGCACAAGGTGGACATTCGCTCAAATGAAACTCAATGGCATGGCTTACTTGTTGGTCTTCAATTTCCCCATCAATAAAGAGGATTAGGGCGTGCAACACCTCAGTGCAAGGAGTTTGATGAGGATTTCCACAACTCATTTGTCATCACCTGCACTTTTTATATATCCACTTTCAATTGCATAATCAGTTAACAAATCACGTAACAATTTCCGGCCTCGATGAAGACGTGACATCACAGTTCCAGAAGGCGTATCCATGATTTCGGAAATCTCTTTATAAGAAAAACCCTCTACATCGGCTAAATACACCGCGAGACGAAACTCTTCTGGGAGTGATTGCATCGCGCGCTTAATATCGCCATCGGGAAGATTCTCCAACGCCTCAACTTCTGCAGATTTTCCTTGATCGCTGGTATGTGAGGCAGATTTGGCTAATTGCCAATCTTCAATTTCCCCATCTGCAATTAACGGTTGACGTTGATTTTTACGATAAATATTTATAAAGGTGGTAGTTAAAATTCGATATAGCCAAGCCCTTAAATTTGTACCCTCTTCAAATTGATGGAATGAATTAAAAGCCTTGGCATATGTTTCTTGAACTAAGTCTTGGGCATCTTCAGGATTTTTTGTCATCCGTAGTGCTGCGCTATAAAGAGCGTCTAGAAATGGCAATGCATCTTTTTCAAATCTTGCTTTGCGCGCAGTGGAACTTTCATTGTTTTTTGCAATCGCATTATTTCGCGCTAAAGGTTCCAGGGAGCCGTTTGATTGGCTATCTGTACTTTCAAGATCTTTTGCGCGCGTCACAACACCTGACTTTACACTCATATTTAGTTCAACCATTGGGCGGTTTACCTTATTCCCGCTACTTCCCCAACCAATTCCCCACTAGTTCCCCAATAGCTCCCCGTCCTGCAGGAAGGTATGGGAGGTGCGACTACCCCCGATATTTTGATGCGACAACTTTCCGCGAATTACCACTACTTACTTCAACTTGCTTCTACTTACTTAAACTCACAACAGGGTTTGCGCTTCACCTAACGAAATCTTCGTCAACAAAGAAGGATCATTATTTTGCGTGAAGTTAACTTGATTAGAAACTGGGTATGCCTTTAACTCAGCGCTTTCAGGAGTTAAACCTTGACGAATCAAATCTCGAGCACTTACTTCATCATTAATTTTTGGATCTAACCATCTTTGCCAATCTTCTTTCGGTAAAAAAAGTGGCATGCGATGATGAATACTTGCAAGAAAACCTTCCGCCTCTTTGGTAATTATTGCGGCTGTTCCATTTTCATAAATGCCAGCCATCGCTAATTGCTTTTTATCGTTTCGCTGAATAAAAAATGGTTGCTTGCTTGGGTATTCTCCCAATTCGGTGGCCCACTCAAAATATCCAGTTGCTGGAATTAAACAACGGCGAGCGCGAAATGCAGATTTGAATGATGGCTTCTCATGAACAGATTCACTTCGAGCATTAATAGTATTTGCACCCGTAAATCCACTTTTTGCCCAAGTTGGAATTAATCCCCATTTCATAATCTCCAACCGCTGCTCAACAATTACATAAATATCTGAGGTCGGCGCAACATTCCAACTTTGATTTAACTCACGCTCTGGTACTCCGACTAAAGCGAACTCCGTTGCGATCTCATCAATACTTGCCGTTGCGGCAAAACGTCCACACATAAGCCAATTCTACGCAAGCCTACGCACGCCTACGACTAACAAGTCACACCACCTTCGATCCGAATAAGTCAGCACCCATCCGAATACATCAGCACCCATCCGCGGAAAATCAGAGCCGCTTTAACTGGGTATCCTTAGCAGGTGCCAAATACATCTAATCAGCTATGGCTTGCTCCGCAGGCTCGCGAGATGTTAGCCGCTGCAGTGGTAATTCCAAGTTCAAAATCGGTGATGAACCGGGCATTAGTACTCGGGGCACTTGCGACTACACCTTCAACTCTGTATCGCCCCCTCTACTCGCGTGATAGTTCACTAATGGTTGCCGGATTGCGCGCTATGGGCACTTGGATTGATGAACAACCAAAATCGATCTCGATCTCACCGCGTCCTTTAGTTGCGGTAAACAACATTGATGTTGGAAACGCCGGAACCGTGATGCGCTTCTTGCCACCACTAGCTGCTCTAGCACTTGGTGATATCGCTTTTGATGGAGATGCCCGATCTCATGAACGTCCGCTTGCTCCTGTCATTAAAGCGCTGATCGAATTAGGTGCCGATATTGATCACGGCGGACGTTTTGGTTTACCGCTAACTATTCATGGTTCTGGTTCATTAAAGGGTGGGGAGATCTCAATTGATGCAAGTGCATCAAGTCAATTTGTTTCCGCTCTCCTATTAGCTGCACCACACATGGATAAAGGTTTAATTGTAAAAAATATTGGACCTTCACTTCCTTCTGCGCCACATATTGAAATGACCGTTGCGATGTTGCGCGAGCGCGGCATAAAAGTTGATAACTCTCTCCCAAATATTTGGAAAGTAACTCCTGGAGAAATATTTTCGGTCAAAAGTATTATCGAACCAGATCTATCAAATGCTGCTCCATTTATGGTCGCTGCAATGATTGCTGGCGGCTCTGTAACAATTTTAGATTGGCCAACAAAAACAACTCAACCAGGTGACCAACTCCGTGGAATTTTTACGCAGATGGGAGCAAATTTAGAGTTTGCAAATGGTGGCTTAACTATTACCGGCTCAGGTTATATAAATGGTATTGATATTGATTTAAATGAAGTTGGCGAATTGACTCCCTCTATTGCCGCACTTGCTGCATTAGCCTCATCTCCTTCACACCTGCGTGGCATCGGACATCTGCGACTACATGAAACTGATCGCCTTAAAGCTTTAGCATCTGAGATAAATGGATTGGGTGGGGATGTTATTGCCCATACTGATTCACTTGAAATTAAACCGCGCAAATTACATGGTGGAACATTCCATACTTACGAAGATCATCGACTTGCAACAGCTGGAGCCATAATCGGGTTAGCAGTTAAAGATGTTTACGTTGAAAATATTGAGACGACCAAGAAAACAATTCCAGATTTCACTTTACTTTGGAAAAGTATTCTCGAAACCAGTAATTAATTGGTGATTATCTAATGGCCAATGTGGGTAAAGGTCGTATCGACAAACTCGATGAAGATGATGTTCGGATTAGACCGTCTAGATCTACCCGCCCTCGCACAAAAGATCGCCCAACCCATGCAGCCGCAGTAAGAGCACAAGTAATCACAGTTGATCGCGGACGTGTTACTTGTATTGATGAAAATGGCGCACAAATAGATGCGATGAAAGCCCGAGAGTTAGGTAGAAGATCTATCGCTGTTGGTGATTGGGTAGGAGTGATTGGTGCTTCAGAGTCACTTGCCCGGGTTGTGCGCATCGAAACTCGAAAAAATGCATTGCGGCGCTCCGTTGAAGATGGATCTGAGCGAACAATTGTCGCAAATGTTGATTACTTAATTATTGTCTCAGCTGCTGCTAATCCTGATCCGCGCACTGGATTTATTGATCGTGCACTTGTTGCGGCATACACCGAAGATATTCAACCAGTTATTGTTATGACTAAAAGTGATTTAGCTGATTCAAAAGAATTTTTAAAACAATATGAAGCGCTTCATATCCCGAATTTTTCAACAAGTAAATTTTCACCCGACAGTGAACTTGCAAATCTAATTGCTGGAAAAGTTTCGGTATTCATTGGTCATTCTGGGGTTGGCAAATCAACTTTGATAAATACTTTATCCCCTGAATTTCGACGTGAGACCGGTGAAGTCAACGAAGTAACTGGGCGCGGAAGACACACATCATCTAGTGCGATTGCTTTCAAATTAGCTGTAGGGGGCTGGGTAATTGATACTCCAGGAGTTAGATCCTTTGGACTATCGCATGTAGGTCGGATTGAAATAATCGCTGCATTCCCAGATTTAAATGAAGTAGTCACAGATTGCCAAAAGAATTGTTCTCACGATGAAGATGAATGTAAGTTAAATATCTGGCAAGCAGTAGGTAATGACTCGGCTGAAAATTTAGAGCGGACTGGTCGAGTGGCTAATTTACGCAGAATTCTGGCTTCATTAGATGAGTAAGTAAGTAATTTCATTATTAACTCCGCGTGAAATCAAGCTAATCCGCTAACCTTGGTGCATGTCCTTTGATGTAGCAGGCAAAACTTTGAAATATGCCGATGATCTAAAATTAGCGCATGAATTAGCAGATATCGCGGATAAAATTTCTACCGCAAGGTTTCTTGCAACAGATCTGAAAATTGAAACTAAACCTGATTTAACCCCAGTTACCGATGCAGACCAAGAGATAGAACGAGAGCTTCGTAAAATATTAGAAAAACAAAGACCAGCAGATGGAGTAACGGGAGAAGAGTTTGGCAAATCCCCCATAGCAACAAATCGGCGTTGGATAATTGATCCGATAGACGGAACAAAAAACTATGTCCGCGGAGTTCCAGTTTGGGCCACGCTCATAGCCTTAATGGAAGGCGATGAAGTTGTAATTGGAGTTGTTTCAGCACCAGCTTTATTTAGGAGATGGTTTAGCCAAAAAGATGGTGGCGCTTATTTACAACTCGGTGGTGGCTCTGCACAAATGCAATCGGTTCGCAAACTTAATGTTTCTGGGATTTCAAAATTAGCAGATGCTTCACTTTCGATTTCTACATTTGCAACTCCAAATGTATTAGGCAGAAATGACGGCTGGGGAGATAAGCAAAAAGGTTTACTGGCTCTAGCTGACCAACTTTGGCGCGTACGTGGGTATGGCGATTTTTGGTCACATCTACTAGTTGCCGAAGGAGCAATCGATATTGCTGCTGAACCTTCGTTGGCGCTTTGGGATATGGCTCCACTCGCCTTGATTGTTAAAGAGGCTGGCGGTCGATTCTCCGATTTTATGGGTGTCGATGGACCAAATGGGGCAAATGCTGTCACTACTAACGGCTTACTGCACGAAGAAGTTTTGGGAATTTTTGCAGAGCGATAACCTCTAGGCATGGATATTCGTACTGTTGATTTAAAGATCGAAGGAATGACCTGCTCTTCTTGTGTTGCCACTCTCGAACGAGCTTTGAATTCAATTCCGGGTGTAAGTGCAAATATTAATTTTGTGACAGAGAGTGCACATGCAACCATCCCTGAAAATGTTGAGGCAGGTCATTTAATAAATGCAATTGAAAGTAGTGGATACCGCGCTTCAATTCTCTCACTTACTGGAAATGATTTACTGGCGGCTCCAAATATGGGTTGGCGGTTGACTTTAGCAATCTTTTTTGCAATTCCAACAATTGTGATTGCGATGGTTTCGGCACTTCACCAAAGTATTGATGAAAATATTAATTTAGTACTCGACAGTTTAAATATTTTACATCCAACTTATGCACCATGGGGTTGGCTAGCTATCGCACTTAGTATGCCCGTTGTTTTTATTGCTGGTTGGCCAATTCATCGAGTTGGGCTTAGAAATTTAAGACACCCTCAAATGGATACATTAATTTCACTTGGAACTTTGGTTGCATTTTCCTGGTCGGTTTATGTTAATGCGACTGGCAACGGTGAAATATACGTAGAGGTTGCCGCCGGCGTAATGCTCTTTATTTTGATTGGAAGATTTCTCGAGGCTCGTGCGAAGCAACGTGCAGGAGATGCAATTCGCACATTGTTAGATCTTGGAACTCAAGAAGTTTCAATACTACGCAATGGTGAAGAGGTACTTGCACCAATCTCACATTTGCAAATTGGAGATTTATTTATTGCCCGGCCCGGGCAAGCAATTGCAACTGATGGAGTGATCGTTGAGGGGTCAAGTTCTGTTGATACTTCTCTGGTAACTGGTGAATCACTTCCACAAGGTGTTGGTCCGGGAAGCAAAGTAATTGGGGCGACCTTAAATCAGGATGGGCGATTAGTAATTCGTGCCGAACAAGTTGGTGCAGAGACTCAACTTGCCCGAATAACCAGAGCAGTAATCCAAGCTCAAGGGGGAAAAGCACCCTTGGCCCGTATGGCAGATCGAATTAGCGCAATTTTTGTACCGGTAATAATCGCACTTTCTTTAATCACTTTTTTAAGTTGGTATTTCTCGGGCTCATCACTTTCCGAGGCAATTGGTCCAGCAATCACCCTGTTAGTAATTGCTTGCCCTTGTGCTTTGGGGTTGGCGACTCCAATTGCATTTCTAGTTGCCTCAGGTCGGGGAGCGCAACTTGGAATAATTATTTCATCACCAGCAGTTCTTGAAGATACCCGTGAAATTGATCTTGTCGTTTTAGATAAAACTGGCACTGTCACCACTGGTGAGATCGATATTTTGGCGGCTGAATACTTTGATTGCGATAAGAATTTAGCGCTAACAATTATTGCCGCTCTTGAAAATCACAGTGAGCATGTAATCGGACAATCTCTGGTTAAGTACGCAATAAGTAATGGGGCAAATAAATCTGCTCTTGTTTCAGTAAGTGATTTCTTGGCAACCCCAGGACGAGGCATCGCTGGTCGAGTAGAGATTGAAGGAATTAAATACACCGCACTTGTTGGATCACCATCTGCAATTTCTTATGGAACGGCGCCTTTTACAAAAGCGATCTCAGAGGTTTTAACTTCAGCAACTGTCGCCGGAAAAAGTTCAATCCTCCTGGCATGGGATGGTCAGACTCGTGCAATATTTACCATTGGCGATTCAATAAAAGTTGATTCAGCACCTGCAATTGCAAAGTTCAGAAAATTCGGAATTACTCCATGGTTGATAAGTGGAGATTCCTTGCAAGCTGCAAACACCATTGCAAGAGAAGCAGGTATCGCAACCGAGAATGTCAGGGCTGCAGTGCTTCCAGATCAAAAAGTCGCTGCAATTAAAGAGTTACAAGACCAAGGTCATCATGTTTTAATGATCGGCGATGGAGTAAATGATGCTGCGGCGCTAGCCAGTGCAGATTTAAGTATGGCAATGGGAACTGGCACCGATACTGCTATCGCTGTTGCAGATATAACGTTAGTTCGTTCAGATTTAACGTCTGCGATCACAGCACTAAAACTTTCCCGCAAAACTTTGCGAATTATTAAAGGTAATCTTGCTTGGGCGTTTACTTATAACGCAATTGGAATCCCGATTGCAGCAGCCGGGTTGTTATCGCCAATGTATGCAGGAGCAGCTATGGCACTTTCAAGTATTTTCGTAGTTACTAATTCATTGCGACTAAGAAATTTTAAGTAAGCCGATTTCTGAATTGGTAGCGGGGGCAGGATTTGAACCTACGACCTCTGGGTTATGAGCCCAGCGAGCTACCGAGCTGCTCCACCCCGCGTCGCTATCCACCTGCGACCACTCGCACACGCTGTGAATATGTACCCATGTTAGGCGTGGGCTATCCACTCCAGCAAATTGCCCGCACTTAATCCACAGCAGATTACTTCTTAGCGGAGTTACTCTCTGCTCTAACCGCATCCCCGATAGCCTGTTTAAGGGCTTCTTGCGCCTTGCCGTAAGCGGTGAAATCACCCTTAGTAAGAGCGGCTTGAGCCTCTGAGAGGGCTTGCTTGGCCCGCGCCAACGCTTCTGCCACGGTAGCTGTGACCGCAGGGTCACTCTTGGTTCCATTGGTAGCCCCAGTGGTAACTCCACTGCCTTGTCCGGCGTTTCCGCCAAAGACCTGATCAAGTGCACCCTTCACGGTGTCTGCATAACCAATTTGATCACCAAAGGAGACCAAAACTTTTTGCAGCAATGGGTACGCCGCGGTATTTGCAGTAGCGCGAACATAAACAGGTTGTACATAGAGCAACCCCCCACCAACAGGCAGAGTTAGCAAGTTTCCTAATTCAACATTTGAACCACCTTGGCGCAAAAGTGAAAGTGATGTGGCAACTTCAGGCTTGGCTTCAAAGTTTGATGAAACTTGTGAAGGTCCCGCGATATTTGTACTCCGTTGCAATTGCAATACCTTAATTTTTCCGTAGTCAGGCCCTGGGTCAGAATTCACTTTTGCAAATGCTGCCAAGTTTTCACGACCACCGCGAGGAACAAATGGTGTGGTTAATGAAAAGGCGGCCTTCTTTTCGCCCGGCATCTTCAATGTTAGGTAATAAGGCGGTTGTGCACTCGCGTTATTTCCAAATGTTGATGGATCGCGCGGAACTCTCCAGAAATCTTGTCCGCCATAAAATGCAATTGCATTTTTGACATGGTAAGAACTCAAGATGTCGCGTTGAACACGGAAAATATCTTCTGGGTAACGAATATGGGAGAGTAAATCTTTAGAGATCGCACTCTTTGGTTTGACTGTGCCCGGGAATGCTTTTGACCAAGTTTGCAAAACTGGATCTTTGGTATCCCATTGGTACAAAGTCACCGTTCCTTCATATGCGTCAACAGTTGCTTTGACCGAATTGCGAATGTAATTAATCGAAGTATTACCTTGAGCTGTTACTGCCGCTGAGTTTGCAGTTAATGCATCCGCGGTTGATCCCGAGAGGCTAACTTTGCGTGAGTACGGATAACCCGCACTTGTGGTGTAACCATCAACAATCCAAAGCATTTTTCCGTCAACAATTGAAGGATATGGATCCCCATCAAGAGTTAGCCAAGGAGCAACTTTCGCAACTCGTTGACGCGGGTTTCGATCAAAAAGTATTTTTGATTTTGAGTTGATTAAGCTCGAAAGTAAAATTCTTTGTTCTTGATACTTAAGTGCAAATACAGCGCGCGCAAATAAATTACCCATTGGCACTCCGCCTTTGCCGGTGTATGTGTAATTTTTCTGACCGTTCGCAGATGCATCATCTGGATAATCAAATTCAACTTCGGTATCTGAATTTGCTCCACCAATAATTGAGTAATCAGGAACATTTTCGCCAAAATATACGCGTGGCTGGAAAGCACCCAGAGTCTTAGTTGGCGGAATATCACCTAGGAAAAAGATAGGTTTTCCGTCAGTATCTTGCGTATCGCTATAGGCGCCCGCGAAACCAAATCCATGGGTGTAAACCAAATGATCATTAATCCAATTTCGGTTTGGGTTCCCTTCAATGTTTAACTCGCGCACCGCTACTACAACATCGCGAACTTTTCCATTAATTTTGTAACGGTCAACATCTAACGAATCCGCAAAGGTGTAATACGGCTTAATTTGTTGCAACTGACGGAATGTTGCTGAAATAACATTTGGATCCATCAAACGAATATTTGAAATGGTTTCTGCATCAGATGCTAACTGACCGGCTGCAGTGTTAACGGTGGCCGCATATTCAGAAATTTCGACTTTATCAATTCCGTAAGCAACTCTGGTCGCTTCAATATTTTTTTGAATAAAGGGTGCTTCTTTGGTGGACTCACTTGGCTTAACTTGGAACTGTTGAATAGCAGCCGGATACAAACCTGATATCACAACAGAGCTAACGACTAATAGTCCAATTCCCGCACCCGGCAATACCCAGGAGCGACGAATAATGTTTGCGAAAAATAACAGCGAACAAAGTGCTGCGATCCAAGCAAGAATTGCTTTTGCTGGCAACACAGCATTTACATCTGTGTAGCTCAACCCAGTAATTAACCGGTCATCTTCCAACGCTAATTGATACCGATCAAACCAATATGCAAATGCTTTGACTAGAACAATTAAACCAAGCAAAACAGATAATTGAACGCGCGCTGCAACAGTGGTTTTTTCGCCAACACTTTGCGGTCTAATTCCACCGTACAAGTAGTGAACTACCGAGCTTGCAAGAGTAGAAAGTATTAGCGTTGAAATTGCCCAGCCGATCAAAGCTTGATAAAAAGGAAGTGAGAAAGCAAAAAATGAAATATCTAAATTAAATTGTGGGTCTTTGACACCAAATGGAGTTGCATTTTTCCAAAGCAACCATGGCTCCCAGAGTTGTGATCCGGCAGAACCGGCAAAATAGAAAAGCCCTAAGGTCAATGCCAGAAATCCCATACGTTTAACGGGTTCAATTTGAGCACGGTAACGTTCTAAATTATCGGCTTCAATGGTCAACGGCGCAAAAATAGGTCGTGACCGATAGGCAATTAATACATTTGAGATTATTACTAAGGATGTGACAAGGCCGAAAAGTACAAAGAGCCATGCTTTGGTGAAAAGTGTTGTCTGCCAAACTTTTGTAAAGGAGACTGAATTAAACCAGAGCCAGTCAGCGTAGAAGCCGCTCATGCTCACTAAGGCGATTGATAACAACACCAAAATAGTTATGACTAGTGGAAGCGGGCCACGACGACGATTTGCACCAGAGGTAAAAGCAGAGTTAAAGACCATGGGGGTACGGTACAGAAATAATGGCTACACAGCCAAAGTAGTGCAAAAATTTACTGCCAACGGAAGGTGAAAATACGGGTCGAAGGCTAAATTTAGCCGCAAGCGGGCAGCGACTCTAAATCTTGGTTTTTCAGCGCAGCAACCGCCTCCACAAGAGTTTCCACGGCAACCACTTGCAGGCCTTTTGGAATGTGATGAATATCGTCGCAATTTAAAGCCGGAGCTAAAAATAGTTTTGACCCAGCCCGGGCCGCTCCAATCAATTTTTCTTCTATTCCGCCGATCGGTCCGATATTTCCAAAAGCATCGATTGTCCCGGTTCCAGAAATATTTCTACCTCTTGTTAGATTCTCGGATCTCAATTTTTCAATAATTCCTAAAGAGAACATCAAGCCAGCACTTGGCCCACCAACATCTTTTAAGCTAATTTTGATAGTGAACGGGTACTTATATTTCGATTCCACTATTAAACCTAGAACTTTTTGCTTTGTAGAAAGTTTGTAAGTGCTGACAGTGAAAGCTTTCTCTTCACTCTTACGCAAAATGGTCAATTGCATCTTATCGCTTGAAGTTTTTGCCACTGAGATTGCTGCTAATTGTTTCTTAAAGTCAGCAGCTGAAGTGAGTTGAACACCATTTAATTTAATTATTTCATCACCACTTTTCAAAGTTTTATTATTTGGCGACTCTTTAGTTATGGCAGAAATAACAATCTTCTCTGGAGTTTTGTATCCCAAGTAGTGAAGTGCTGAAACTTTTGCATGCTCTTGAGATTGACGCATATCTAATGCATTTTGCTGATCAACTTCTTTGCCCGAGACTCCCTTCGGGAAAAAAACTTCGCTAGGCTGCACACTTCTTTCGCCATCAACCCAAGCGGTCAAAACATCAAAGCCAAAAATTTTTGCTTCAGGACTCGAAACATAGATGCTAGTTAAATTTAATTTTCCGGTTGTTGGAAAAATTTTCGTTCCAGTGATTTCAATCAACCGCTTACTACTGCCCTTCTCTACTTTTCCTAAAATATTTTGCGGCTCTCCTGGTTCAATAATTACGTAAGGAAGTGGGATTGCAAAAGCGGTGATAAGTAAAATCAGTGATAGCAGGATCGGCACTCTAGGCAAACTAAACAGACTAGGAACCATTTACGTTAACTCAAACTTTCTTTTTATAACTCTTCGGATCGGTGTTGTGATTCAAAAGTTGATCGAAATCTTTCATACTCCGCAATAGATTTTTCAATATTTGTTTCACGTTTCCTTCTTCCAACTCGCCATACATAAAATAGAGCGCCGGCGGTGCCCAATAGAGGGATCAACCACCAGATAAGTGCGGACATAAGACAACGATAGAGTTTTTTCAAATTTCTGGAGTAAATCTGGGATCTTGGCTGGAGTAATGGAGTCGGGAGTAAGAGTTGAATGGGGGTAGGGAGTGATGGAGTAAGGGGATCAATCTTGGGAATCGAAAATGCATGTGTATGGTTATATGAGTAATGAAATAATCTTTTGGATTGGAAATTGAGTGTGAGTATTCCTGGTGGCGGCTTCGGAGCAGGGGATTTTGGCGACATGGGTGGTTTTGACTTTGCCAAAATGGGAGAAGCTCTTTCGCGTTTGGGGAGAGCAATCTCTGCAAATGCAACTGGTGCAACTGGTGCAACTGGCGCAACTGGTGTTACAGGTGGAGGAATATCCCCAGATGCGGTCCGTGAAATGGCAACACTTACGAATGACAAAGCACCAAGTGCAAATGAAATTAGTGCGGGCCTTGAAGCCCTGGCTGTTGCCCAACTTTGGTTAGATCCAAAAACAGATTTCACTGCACCCGTTGCGCCAGCACAGATTTGGTCGCGCTCTCAATGGATTGATGAAACCCTTGTTGGCTGGTGTGAAATACTCGCTCCACTTGCGCAATCTCTTTCCGGTGCAGTCTCGGGCGCAATCTCGGGATTAACTAAAGAAGCACTAGGAGATGCTTTTGGTGATTCATTAAGTGATGAATCTGGAAATCAAAATAGCAATCCTTTTAGCTCTTTTGGTTTTGGCCCTCCATCAAATTCAGAAAATGCCAAAAATGATGACCCGAAAATAAATCCAAATGCCGGAAATTCAAATACTGAAAATTCAAATACTGAGAATCCAATGGCTGGAATTTTCAATCAAATGAGTAATGCAATGCGCGCTTTTGGTGGAGTGATATTTGCAACCCAACTTGGCGAAACAATTAAAACAACAGCGGGAAGTGTCACCGGCGGTGCAGATATCGGAATTCCACTGCTTACTAATAACCGTCCGGCATTGATCGCAACTAATTGCAATGCATGGGGAGCTGAACTTGGTATTCCAGAAGCAGAGTTACGTTATTACTTAGCACTTCGTGAAGTAGCTGGTGTAAGACTTTTCAACAACGTCCCTTGGTTACGCGAATATATAACCAATGCAATTAAAAGTTATAGCGCTGGTATAAAAGTTAATATTGAAAAAATTCAAGAAGGAATGGCTGGGATGGCTGGTATCGGCACCTCCCCCGAGGCGCTAAATGAGGCGATCGCCAACGGATTATTCACCACAGATGAGACCCCGTCACAAAAAAGCGCAATACTCAGGCTGGAAACGATCGCTGCATTAGTTGAGGGCTGGGTCGATGAAGTAAGTGCCAGTGCTGCTCTAGAGCACTTACCGGCACTGCCAGCATTGAGAGAGAGCGCACGTCGTGGCAGAGCAACTGGTGGTCCAATGCAAAAAGCATTTGCAGCATTAATTGGTTTAGAAATATCACCACGTGCTTTTCGTGATGCTGCAACATTCTTTAATTACATTGCAACGAATGAAAGCATTTCACAACGAGATGAATTATGGAGTTCTCCAGAGTCTTTGCCAACAATTGAAGAAATAACAAATCCAAGTGCATTTAGAAAAGGAAGAAGTGCGCCAGATGATTTATCAACTCTTTAATTTACGTAATTAAAAAGCGAAGCCCTCGGGGCGCACGTTTACTTATCTGCCTTCCCCTTGCAGATAGGTAACCGGTTATCCGAGGACTTCGTAGCGTGAAAGTACGGCTCTATTAAAAAAGATGCAAGATAAAAATTTTGGAAATAATCTGCTAGTAAAACTTTAAATTTTCACCCCTGTGTGTAACTAACCCAATATCTGTGTATAGATCGGACCTGCCTGTGGAAAGAACAATTTGAATCACCCTAACTTCATCGCTTACCAGCGTCTATTCTCCAAAAAGGCGACACCTGGCGTGCGCCACGACTTATCCACACCCAGTGGAAAAGTTCGCGAGTATGGTTAGTAAAACTCTCGAGCAGTAGGTGAGAAAAGGGGCAATTTTGGAGCGCGCGTTCTTAGTTGAAGTGCGTAGAAGTAGTAAACGTCGCAAAACAATTGAGGCCTATCGAAAAGGCGACACAATTATTGTTGCAATTCCTGCGCGTATGAGTAAACGTGAAGAAGAACGAGTTGTTGCTGAAATGGTTTCAAAATTAGGTAAAGATGATCTGCGATTAACTTCAAATGAGTTAATGGCGCGAGCACTTGAATTAAATTCACTTTATCTTGGCAATAAAGCAACTCCAATAACTGTCGAGTGGAGTTCGCGCATGGAAAGAATTTGGGGTTCTTGCACAATTGAAGAAGGCGCAATTCGATTATCAAATCGATTAGATGATGCTCCTCGTTATGCTCTCGACTACATCCTGCTTCATGAATTGGTGCATTTGATAGTCGCCGGCCATGGTCCAGATTTCAAGGCCTTGCTGGCGGTATATCCGGAACTTGAGCGGGCAGAAGGTTATTTAGAGGGGCGCCAAATTCGACTTGAGGAGGATCTGGTGGAGCCCATCGAGTCAGCCGAGCAGGTTGCGATAGCAACCCTTAAAGGCCTCCGCAGATCGGTAGCTACTAAATCTCGCCCTACCCGGGAAGGGCAGCTGGAATTGATTTCAATAGCGGAGATCTCCGCTTAAAACCCTAAATATCCGACAAAACGGATATTTAGCCGGTAGTTTGTGCAGCAATCATTACTTTGAGCCGAAGATTTCCTAGAAAAGCAGGTCGTTGAGGGTAAATACTGGGGTTTGAGCGTGGATCAAGCGGTACCGTGCTCTTTAGTTGTTTCACCTTGTTCCAACTTTCAGGAGGATTCCATGGCAGTAGAGACTTATACCGGCGAGGCATATTGCGTTAAGTGCAAAGCAAAGCGCAACTTCACTGGAGATGTAAATGTTTCAGAGTCAGGCCGTCGCATGGCAAAGGGCAAGTGCCCAACATGCAATACCACCATGTGTCGGATCTTGGGTAAGGCGTAAGCCCTCCAAGCAAGACGCAGGAGTTTTAAGTTTCACAACCACGCAGGGCGAATCTCTAGGCACATCAGATGTGACAAAGATTTACTCCAAAATTGGTTTGTGAGTAAAAAGTATGAAGGAGCCTGGCAAATGTCAGGCTCCTTCTATGTTTAATGAGACGTTTAACGAGAAATTTAACGAGAAGCTTGATGACGACAATCCAATAGACCCAATAGAGATCAGCCCGCGTAACTCTGCAGGGGCAAAAATTGTCCCCGATTCCGGTGTAACTGAAACTGTCTCTAGAAATGATTTCCCGAGGATAAAAGTTGGCGTACTACTTTCACCTCGCGCTGATGGTCTCTTTGTCGGAACTTTTGATGATGCATTGATTATCGATCTGCCTGGTGCTCGTGCGGCTTTGGCTTTATGTGATGGAAGTAAATCCATTAGTGCGATTGCAATTTTAGTAGGGATTTCTGAATCAGATTTAATAGAGTTGATATCAACTTTAAATCATGCTGCATTTATAACTTTTGAAAAAGTAACAAACCAGAAACTTTTACCTGAATTGCAACTTATTGATTGGTACCCACAATCTGCAACTCAATCTGCAACTCAATCTGCAACTCAATCTGCAACTTCATGTCGGCCAGAAAGAATGAAAAAACGCACAACCGCAACTATTTACATTTCGAAATTAAATCGAATTGGTTTTGCCCTTTCTGGCACCCTTTTAGCAAGCGGAATTGGTGCTGTTATTAGCGATGATAATCGAAAAATTACCATGTCAGATTTAATAGGTGGTTACTTGCGACTTTCTGATGTTGGCCGCTCAAGAAATGAAGTACTTGCTGACCAATCTCGTGAAAATTCTCAAAGTAAAAATTCAAGTGATCTAAGAAATCCAACTTTGATCATTGCAACAACGCCACCAGATCCAGAGATACTTGCTGAATGGATGCGAGGCAGTACTCCGTTTTTTCTAATAGATGGATTAGATAGAGACAACTTAACTTTCGGCCCCTTTGTAAATCCAGGCAAAGATGCCTGTCCACGGTGTATTGATTTGCACTGTCTTGATCGCGACCCAAATTGGAACAGCGTTAGCCTGTCGCATTTTCTGGATCGGAGACGGGAACTCTCAACTCCTTTGGCTTTGCTTGGGGCAAGTATCGGTGCAATTTTTGCACTTGCTCAAGTAGATCAAATAGATCAAGTAGCTGAAACTCCATCCCAGTTTCAATCCCAGTTTTCATCTCAGTTTCAGTTGCGGGGGAAAACCATTACCTACTCAGGATCTGAATTGATGCACCCCGTAATCCGCAGATGGAGTCGCCACCCACTTTGCGGTTGCTCGTGGCAATAATTCTGAGCACTGGAATGCTGGAATGCTGGAATATGCGAGTGAGGGCGAGATCACACAATCTTTCAATACTTCTTCCCATCAACTACTGAACATAAATAATTTTCAATTGGCGATGATTGTGGCTATCTAGCACAATTAGCCAGATGTCTAGCAATGAAAAGAATGTTAAGAAAGAGTCATTGCAAACGAGCACAAAGATCCGCAGTGCAAAGTTAGCCTCATTACCACTCTCCCTTGCAGGACGTAGTGCAGTCGGACTAGGTAAACAATTGATCGGGCAATCAAACGCCTTGGTTTCTTCTGAAATTCAAGAAAAAACTGCCCGCCAAGTTTTTCAAGTATTAGGTGAACTAAAGGGTGGCGCGATGAAGTTTGGGCAAGCGCTTTCGGTCTTTGAAGCTGCTCTGCCAGAAGAGATTGCTGCTCCGTACCGCGAAACATTAACTAAGTTGCAAGAATCTGCGCCTCCACTTCCAGCTCGAGTAGTACATCAAGTACTTGCAAAAGAGTTAGGCGAAGATTGGCGTGATAATTTCTCATCATTCACTGACAAGCCAGTTGCTTCAGCATCTATTGGTCAAGTGCATAAAGGTGTTTGGAAAGATGGACGAGTTGTTGCAGTTAAAGTGCAATACCCAGGTGCGGCTGAAGCACTTATCTCAGATTTAAATCAAATTCAACGTTTTGCAAAAATATTTCAATTATTTATGCCAGCTTTAGAGATGGGACCGCTGCTCGAAGAGTTACGTGCTCGAATTATTGAAGAGGTTGATTATCAATATGAAGCGCAAGCGCAACGCGCTTATGCAGCTGAATTTGATGGCGATCCAGATATCGTAATTCCAAAAGTTGTAATGGCTTCCGACAAAGTTCTAGTTAGTGAATGGTTAGAGGGAATTCCATTGTCCCGAATTATTGCAAAAGGGAGCCGCGAGCAACGCAACAATGCCGGTCTAAAAATTGCTCGTTTTCATTTCACTTCTCCGATGCGAGTTGGATTACTTCATGCAGATCCACATCCCGGAAATTTTAGATTGCTAGAAGATGGCCGCCTTGGGGTATTAGATTTTGGTGCGTGCAACAGATTGCCAAACGGTTTTCCTGGGCCGCTAAAAAATCTACTAAAACACGCATTAGATGATGATGCCGTTGCGCTTTATAACGGCTTTAAAAAAGATGGATTTATCCTTGCTGATGTTGATGTAGATGCAAATTTGGTTCTAGATTATTTATTGCCACTTGTAGAACCGTTACGAACAGAGAAATTTAAATATTCGCGGGAATGGTTACGAGATCAAAGTACTCGCGTTGGTGACCCACGAAATCCAACTGCGAAAATTGGTTTTCAATTAAATCTTCCACCTGAGTATGTATTAATTCATCGCGTGACCCTTGGAACCACTGGTATTTTCTGCCAACTAGGTGCTGAAGGGAATTTCCGAGATGAGGCGCTGTCTTGGTTTCCAGAAATTGCGCCTTCACTTAGCAAGTAATTGACTTTAACTCTTAGCAAGTAATCTCTTTTAAAATAACTTTATTTTTCGTACTACTGCTTTCAGCGCACTTATTTTTCCCACTGTGATCTATCTGATCAGCTAATTGATCCCCTCAAATCAATTGTGGTAAATAAGTGCGCTGAAAATTTATGCTGCAGTACGTGGACGTCCGGGTGAACGCTTCGCAGCGACTATCTGTCCATCTTCAAATATCTCGCCACCCCAAACACCCCATGGTTCTTGACGTGATAATGCTCCTTCAAGGCAACGTGCGCGCATCGGACAAGCGGTGCAAAGATCCTTAGCGGTCTCTAACATTGCTTGTGATTCAGAGAAGAAGAGCTCAGGATCGACTCCGTGACATGGAAGTGAAAAACCCTCATCCTTCTTGTGCCCTGAATTCTCATTACGTGTTAACTCGTACACACCTACCTTTGTCTCTGCCCATCCTGGAACTAACAGTTCGTGAAATAAAACCGTCATTGCTCTCACCTTCCCTCATCTGGTATTGCGCGGCTCTTGCAATTTGCAAGTTTTCCGTTTCTGCTGTTCTGCTGTTCTGCTGTTCTGCTGTTCTGCTGTTCTGCTGTTCTGCTGTTCTGCTGTTCTGCTGTTCTGCACTTACTATTTCGATTTTTCTTGTGCTCTCCCACTGACCTCTCTGTGAATCTCCCTAATTTCTGCTTCTGGAGTTACTGGCCCAAAAGATTTGGGTTGTTTCCTCCCAGAAAAAGAAAAGAGGGCCTGAATCCTTTTGGATTCGAGGCCCCCTGGGGTTTTCACTGGTGCTTAGCCAATGAACTCCAGGGTGCCACTAAATCCAAAATGCTTTGGATTGCTGGTGGCGTATGAATATGAACGCGCGAAATCGTTCGTACGCCAATTGGCAGTACGAATCGGTGTTGATGTGAGCGCTAGCGCTACAGACACTGTCGACCTCTTTCGTTTCATCTTCAAGCTCTGTTTAAACGCTTTCGGGCCATTTCTAGCCTCAAAAACTACTTAAACATAACTCCTTGGCTTTAGGGTAAAGCAGAGGGTGGTCATCTAGCAACTTAATAAACCCGCTCAACGGTGGCCCCGCTCAATACCCGCCTCACCTGAGCGGCAAGCCAGCAAGGAATCTGGAAGGAGTTCCAGCAAAAGACAGGTACAGCTCGTTTTTTGCTCTGGTAACACCGACATAAAACAATCTGCGCTCTTCCGCAACGGCTGCAATGCCTGCCGCTTCGCTTAATGTATTGCTAATTGCTTGCGAGATCGGAAGCACTCCTTCGCGTACCGCAGGAAGAAATACATAATCCCACTCCAAACCTTTTGCAGTGTGTAGTGAAGTAATTGTTACCCCTATGGCCTGTGGCTCAATCGCATCTCTCTCCCGATTATCAAACTCATCCACAAAGGTGCGTAAATCAGCATCTGGCACATCCTGAACTAAATCGTAAGCCAACTCATAAAGTAAAAATCTCGGATCATCACCTTCTGCATTATCTGGACTCCAACCGATTGAAGTTAAAACTTCAGAAATCGAAGTAAACAACGGTTGATGATCTGAAGTAGTTGAAAGATCTTTTATCTCTTTAAAGTTTTCAGCCGGTGTGACTTTCTTGCCTGATGAAGCAAGTGCAGCACCACGTAATAATCTAATCGCTTCACGAATTTCTGGAAGTGCAAAAAATGGGCGCTTACCAGCAAGAACTACTGGGGTTCCGGCAAGTGTTAAGATCCGTTCAAACTCTTGCACTTGATCATTACGTCTGAGCAAGATAGCGATATCGCGCGGACGAACTCCCGCACTTATTAAATCTGATATTTGGTGAGAAATTGTTTCGATCTCTTGTTGTTCATCGCGATACTCTGTTAGCTGTGGAGCGCGATGTGCTTTTGTAGTGGCGTTTCTTGTCGCAGATAGATCACGATCTTCAATTGAATTAGCAAGGCGAACGATATGTGGGGTGGATCGATAATTATTTGTCAGCCGCAAAATCTTTGCATCTGGATATTTGTGGGCAAACCCTGTTAAATATTGAGCAGTTGAACCGGCAAATGAATAAATATTTTGGCTTGGATCACCAACGACACAAATTTCGTTACGCTTACCTAGCCAAAGATCCAAAACTCTTTGTTGTAACGAAGATACATCTTGATACTCATCGACTGTGAAGTATCGATATTGATCTCTAACTCGATCAACAATTGAAGTTCGCTCTTCTAAAATTGCTGAAACAAATAATAAGATATCTTCAAAATCTACTAATCCTCTTGATTGCCTGCGTTGATCATATGACGCATAAATCCCCGCCATCGCATCTACTGTTAATCCACTAGATAAAGTGCGCTCAGCCGCCATTGAAACAAAATCATCATGGTGAATTTGTTTGCCTTTAGCCCACTCAATTTCATCACTTAACTCTCTGATAAATGCTGGCTTTCCACTTAACCCCTCTTCGCGCGAAATTTCAGAAAGAATTTCATATTTGCTATTAAGGATTTTTGGTAGTGGACCACCAATAGTGTCTTTCCAGAAAAAAGTTAATTGTCGCCAAGCAGCACTATGGAAAGTATGTGCTTGTACATTTGGTTGTCCCAAACCTCTTAATCTATTTCGCAATTGAGCGGCGGCTTTCGCGGTAAATGTCAGTGCAAGAACGCGATTTGGATCCATCACTCCACTTTCAATTGCATATGCAATTCGATGAGTAATTGTCCGGGTTTTTCCAGTACCTGCACCAGCAATAATCGCCACTGGGCCGCGAATAGCGGTTGCTGCTTCTTGTTGTTGTGGATCAAGATTTAGTAATAATGCGTTGGCCTGTGCGCTTGAACCTTCTAGCGCCACGCTTCCACACCTTCTAATGGTTGCCCGTACCAAAGTTCAATCATTCGGCGCGCAATACTTATGCCTGGTGGAAGCAACAACTCACCAGATGCAATATCTGCGGCGATCTGTTCTCTTGTATACCAACGAATCGCTTCGATCTCTTCACCATCGGCTTCGGCATCTTCAGGATTATCAGTTACCGCTGTAAATGAAAGCATGATTGATGCTGGAAATGGCCAAGGTTGAGATCCTAAATATTTAATTTCACTAAGCGAGACCCCTGCCTCTTCTGCAACTTCGCGAACAACGCAAGCTTCAAGAGATTCACCAGGTTCTAAAAACCCAGCAAATGTCGAAAACCTTTTAGCAGGCCAGATTTTCTGCCGCCCTAATAAAATTCGATCATCTCTATCTCTAACTAAAACTATTACTGCGCTATCTGTTCTTGGATAGTGCTCTGCTTCGCAAGTAGGACACTTTCGAGTTGATCCACCCAAAATAGAAATAGTTGGTTCACCACACATTGCACAACGTGGATGGACATCATGCCAATTCGCAAGCGCAACAGCGTGCACAACTGCACCAACCTCAAGATCATTTAATAATGTGCCAACTTCTCGCAGTGAAACTAAATTTTTAGTTCCCTCTGGAAATGGTGCATTGATTGCAAAAAATGGTTGACCGTTTGGTGCAAGTCCAAGGAAAAATCTTTCGGCAACTGATGCAGCAAACTCTGCTGATTTGATTTGCGCGCTATCTGGCTCCAAATAAATCAAACCGCTACCTGAAGAGCCAGAAGAGCCAGATTTATTTTGGCTTGGTTGGGTTAGCTGGCTTTCTTGGTTTGGTTGGCTTGGATGGTTTGGTTGGCTTCCTTGGCCTGATTGGTTACTTTGGCTTCCGCCATCACTCCAAATAAATTTTCCTTGATTTACTTGAAATATTTTGGCTTTAGCGAAGAGCTCATCCAAAGTTTGATCTGAGGTACGCAAATGGGCGGCGCGATCAAGGAGTGAGCGTGCAAGTGCTAAATTTTGGAGTTCTGAGGCCATAAGTGGCGAGCCTATCCAATCCACCCCTACGGTTCACAGGTGAAGATCGGCTCCTGGAACCTCCTGCATGGGATGGCCATCCCAGAAGGTGGGACATCGACAGAAAAGTTGCTCAAAGCGGCTGAGTTGATCGATTTAGATCTACTCGCCCTGCAAGAAGTCGATTTCTTTCAAGATCGCAGTAACAGTGTTGATCAAACCGCTTTGATCGCCCAAGGCATGGGGGCGCAATTTTATAACTTCACTCCCGCAATTTTTGGAACTCCTGGCGAACAATGGAGCGCTGCTGAGTTAATTAAATCAAATAAATCAAGTGACCCAAGCTACTCGACTGAATTAAGTGCTGAAAGCAAAAATTATTTAACAAATCAAAATAGTGCCTATGGAATTTCAATTATTTCAAAAATTCCGATTAATGAAATTCGCCTTTTGAAGTTAGGGAGGTCACCTGTTGGGATTCCTTTACTGGTTCCAAATGAGAATAAGGGAAAAATGCGTCCAAGAATGATTTATGTTTCTGACGAACCCCGAATTGCCCAAGCCGCAATTCTGCAAAATGGAATAACTGTAATCAACACTCACTTGTCATTTGTTCCTGGAGTAAATGTTCGGCAATTACAAATAATTAAAAAATGGGCTGAGCATTTGCCGGGGAAAAAAATATTGATTGGGGATTTAAACTTAATAGGAAGAATTCCAGCAAAAGTTTTGGGGTGGAATCCGTTGGTAGAAGCAAAAACTTATCCCTCATGGAAGCCACGGATTCAATTTGATCATGCACTCTCAGCTGATTTTAAAACTTCTGAAATTAAGAGATTAGAAATCCCTAATCTTGGAGTCAGCGATCATTTACCAATTGCTTTTGAAATCTTATAAAAATCATAACTGCTGAAGTGATATTGAAAGTTAAACAGTTGGAACTTGATTAATTAAATTGATTAATCCATCTCGATCTAGTAAATCTGCCGGCCTAATTGTTTCTTGTGATGAGACATAGTGAAATGCAGCGCCCACATCAGATAGATTGCAATTGGCAATTTCAGCGTAAGCAAGTCGATACATGGCCAATTGAATTGCCGCCAATTCGAGTTCCCGTCCACTTTTTGCTGATCCAGTTTTCCAATCAACTACTTCAAATCCACCCTTAGGAGTTGAATAAACTGCATCCATTCTGCCCCGTAGTAAAACACCAGCGATGGTTCGCTCAAAAGGAACTTCGACAGCAATTGGCGAACGAGCTCCCCACTCGCTGGCTAGCCATTTTTCTTTTAACGAGGAGAGCACGCTCTCATCAAAGGCACCTTCATCAGCGCTTCCCGGCAACTCATCTTCATCCAAAAGTGCAACATCTCCGAATCTTTCTTCTAGCCAACTATGGAAAGCAGTTCCGCGGCGGGCGATTGGGTCTGGCTTAAATGGA
>BJFZ01000015.1 GCA_014190175.1 Actinomycetes bacterium
AGCTGAAGGTTGGTGCGATGGCAGAGATCTTCCTGAGAGCCGGTAGATTTACCCGCTCAGACAAGTAGCAGTAAATCAAAGACGCCCCGATAGCCCAATGGCAGAGGCAGAGGACTTAAAATCCTCCCAGTGTGGGTTCGACCCCCACTCGGGGCACCGATATAATTCACAATCCATACATTGCCCAAGCGCCTCTAACCCAAGAGTCATACCAACCAGATCAAACGATTTGTCTGGCCGGGAATAGTTACGGGAGTGGAAAATTGCGCGTTGTAAAGAAGTTCGTTGGATTGCTAACAATCTTCTCACTGACTTTCGCGATACCTTTTCATGCGACCGCTGCCGAAGATAAAGAATCTTTCTTTCCGGCATCGTTGCAACAAAGTGATCCACAAAGGGTTTTTTCTTTGGGAGATGACACTGAATTAGGTTTTTCACAATTAGGAAAATGGCCAGACAAACTCTGTACTTCAACAGCTGACCCTAATTGCGATTTCAATGATGCTAAATGGGGAGTTAAAACCATCGGGGCAACTGCGCTACTCAATGTATGTACTTCACAAGAAAATGAAGACTGCATTGAGTCAGTAGAGATCGCAAGAGACGGCAAAGAATTCTCTGCACTTAAGTTTGAAAAATATGTAGTTGGGGGGACGTGCGACGCGACTGCTTCCGCAGGTTGTGCATTTCCTCCAGACCCATCCAAAAAACTACCTAGAGGTGGAAGGCTCTCAATTTGGTCTGAGGTAGTTGATGGTAAAACTCTTCCAATCAAATATTTAATGACGTATTCATATGAAATGAATTACGACGATGAGAGTAAGTATTTTGTAATCAATAATGTTGGCCTGGCTATTCGCCCGATGAAAGAGATTGATGCGACTAGGTGGGATTCACTTTGGTCCGAAAACGGAAAAAGTGGAATTCAATATGATTTCCAAAGTAATGTCGAAATGAGAGCCACTATTCACCTGAGCAAACAAGTTGTTGGATGGTTTAAAGCACGGATGCAAAACGTAGATATTGTGATTTCAGAATTTAGCCCAACAAATAATCGACTAACTGTCTCTGCAAAAGCTGTAACTATTTCAACATTTGCTGTGAAGAGACCAGTTAATGAATTAACTATTCAGGAAGCAGATTTTGGGAAGTACTTTGGCTACGGAAAAGGAGTTTCTGGTGGTGAACCTGGGAATCCAAGGATCTTTGAGTATTTAGAATATTGGCGCCCAAAATTGCAAGACATTGCAACTCACACAAAAACCAATTGGTCACTCAAATCAACTAGATGGACCAGTGAAAACAAATGCTTGAATGCCACCGATCGAGTTCTCGGAGTAGTTTCGACAAATTCAATGGGGTATGACGGTAATCCACCTAAATTTGTTGACGGATTTTTAAATTATCGAGTTTCTGGGTTTCATTTTGGAGCGGATGGAAAGACCCCCAATTTGGGAACTTACGATTTAGTTCTGCGTAGTGACGCTGCACGATGCCTGTATGGATTCTCTAGCGCACCTGTTTCAGCCACGGTTACGATCGCTGGTGCCAACGGGAATGAAAACTTGGCCACAACGGTGGTGGCAGAGAAAAATGGCTGGTTGAAGATGAAGGCCGCAGGGTTCACTTTTAGTGAAAAGAACATCAAAGTTAAGTTAACGCAAGAGGTCCAGAAAGTAGAAGCAACTCCAACTCCTTCACCATCCGCGACAACACAAGGGATTGTAGAAGCGAAGAAGGCAATAGCTGTTAAAAAAACAATTACTTGTACCAAGGGCAAGACGACTAAGAAAGTAACGGCTGCAAAACCCTTCTGCCCTAGTGGCTATAAGAAGAAGTAAATGGGTTGATTGCAACAAATTCTATTTGAAGAGTTTTAAATCAAATTTAGCTGTTGTCAGCATGTGTGGAATTGTCAAAGCCCAGATGATTACTAAAATTGTCCAAAGTAAACTGGAGTCGAAATATTCAGGGCGAAAAACCATTAGTCCAACCGCTAAAAGAATTGTCCCAAACACGGCGTAAAGACCCGGTATAACAGCGGACATAAAAGCCTTAAGTGGCTTTATAGAACGTGCACGCAAAAGTGCTTTAGGTAATTTTGAGACGAGCCGTGCTGTATGGCGGACTGCGTGCCAGCACCCAAAATAGACTGCAAAAGCAATTAATGGTGGCGCTAATAGAGACAGAATAAGTAAAAGAAGTAGATCAATTGATGCTTGGAAATTCTTAGTGAGTAGTAGTAACAACCCAATCAGCGCTAAAACCAATGTAATGTTCCGCAAGGTTTGATTAATGGAACCCGACCAATCGGCTATTTCAGGATTAATCCGGCTCAAGGCAGACAGAGCACGAGAATCTGTCAACGGCAAGATTACAGGTAAAAATCCAGCAGGCAGGGCATAAGCAGAAACCTTGAGAAATCCATCTTTGGTTATGCCGAGCGAATCATTCCATTCGCTCTTAAATGCGCCGTCACCAAATCCAAAGTGCAACGCACTGATTACCAGAATTAACTGAAAACCAATCTGATTCCAAGTTGCTATTGCGAATCCTGCAGCAACTGCCAACAAGATATAAAAAAAAATGAAAGTAATAAAGCGAACCCGAGATTCTCTTGGAATAGTAATCAAGTGATCAATTGCGCCATGTGGGATGCCAATCAAAAGCGCAATTACAGCAATGACTATCTGTCCAGATAAAGGGAGTTCAAAGGAAATCAGATCAAAAATTCCAAAAGTAATGATCGCCCCAATAACTGCAATTCGAGAAGAGCGAGAAGCCAGCTCATAAACTCTGGAAAGCCCGATATCCATAAGGCTAGGTTATGGGAAATGTCCCCAATTTGGGAGAGAATTGACCATGGCCCAATTCCATTACCTGATGGTCTTAGCGTTCATTGGAACCTGTGCGGTCTTCGTTAATTTGGGATTCAGACTGAGGATTCGAAGTAGGTGGAAAGTATTTCTTCTGACCGATGTAGCTATTTTGGCAATTTATTTAGCTTGGGATTTTTGGGCTGTAGCCAAAGGGAGTTGGTACTTTGACCCAGAGCAACTAATGGGATTTTACATATTTGGACAGTTACCTATCGAGGAAGTTCTTTTCTTCGTAATAGTTCCCTTAATGGTTGTCTTAACATATTTAGCGTTAATTAAATTAAGTAAACCTTCAAGCAAAGATGAGAACTCAAATGATCTACGCTGACGTCGCCCTAAATTCCGTAGTAGTAGCAATTATATTTGATCTTTACATATTACGTTCTCAAATGATGACCCGTATGATATTTTGGAAAACGTATCTACTAATCTTGCCTTTCCAGTTATTAACCAATTGGTGGTTAACTTCAAATAAAATTGTGATGTATTCAGAAGGTGAGATAATTGGGACCAGAGTTGCTGGTGCACCCTTAGAAGATTTGTTATTTGGCTTTTCAATGATCTTGTTAACTTTATCATTTTGGGAATTTTTTGCTAAACGAATTACAACTGATAAAGTTGCTAAGTGACTTACGCGCCAAACACTGCAATTTACCTTCAAGGTTTTGGTGGTTTTTTAATAGTCATAATTTTAATTTTCATCTTGAAGTGGGCTTTTCCCACAAAAAAAGATCCAGTAGAGGTGGCTCGCCAACGGGCGATCAAGAAATCCCTGCGAAGGCTGAAAAGAAGGTAATTTCGAAGGTACAGAAGATGAATGGCCATTTAAGAGGGTCAGTATTCAACTCCGCTATTGCTTAACTTCACTATCTACTTAGAGTCTAGGTATGAATCAGAGGTACGCAAAAAAGTTTTTAGCAGCCTTTCTGTCAGTGGCATTGATCTCGATGCTTTCGCTTAGTTCACAAGCATTTGCAGCATTCAAATTAGGTAGTGCATGCACTAAGCCCGGTGATATCAAAAAAGTTTCAGGCAAAACTGTGATGTGTGATAAGAAAAATAAAAAGTTAGTTTGGGTAGTTGCAACTAATTCAATTAGTAAAAGTAGTCCTACCGTGACCAAAGCAGATCCAAACAAAGCAGATCCAAACAAAGCAGATCCAAACAAAGCAGATCCAAACAAAGCAGATCCAAACAAAGTGAATTCCGGGGCCACATTAGCAACGGGGAATTTTATTGTTGCTAACCCTGTTGACCTTGAACACGTTGTGCGCTTAAGTAAATTTCGTAGTTGTGTTGGACATGATTACTCACCAGGGGTATTAGCAAAAACTGGAGTAAATGACACATCAATTGAGAGCAAGCGCTCAATGAAGCATTACGTAATCATTGATGTGCCGGCAGCCCCATCCAGAACAGTAAAAGGATATGCGCCATTCGATGGAAAGGTTTCTTTAAATACTGCTGATGGCAATATGGGAATCGCAGTTCGAATCACGTCTCCCAATGGATGGATATTTGAATTCATGCATGTTCAAGCACTTGTGGCCGATGGTGCAAGCGTTAAGGCTGGAGATCTTGTTGCTGCTGCTCCAGCGGATAACGCTGCTGCTGCAGGAGCTGCAAAAAATGCAGGCAATACTCCAACGGGCGCTAACACGACAAATGTTTTTGATATGGCCCTATACAGCGCATATATGAAGCCATCGATTTTCGATTCTCCATTCATGCAATTTGCGCCAAATATCGCAGCTCTTTGGAGTGCTAAAGGATTCACCGTGGCAACAACAATGATTAGTAAGGACGCAAGGGATAGTTCGACGTGTGTAACGGACGGGTCTTGGAATGGGAATTTTGTTGGCACTGCCCCTGAAAGCGACTATGTGAACGCGGTTGGATACAAGCCTTAAGCGAAACTCAGCATAATCTAAGCAAATCAGGCTCAACCAGGGTATGCAACGGCCGGCAGC
Source organism: Actinomycetes bacterium (assembly GCA_014190175.1). The sequence continues at coordinate 4,850 of BJFZ01000015.1, forward strand.
ATCCTTTATTATTTAATTAAGAGGGCGAAATCTCTTGTAGGTAATTTAGGCAAAAGGAGAAATATCAATGCAAAGTTCAAACCCTGTCTTAGGGCGGGCGTTTCCCAAGAAAGGCTATGCAGCGCAGCCTCCGCTTTTTGGACGCCGCCAAGATGATGCGTTAGAAAATATTTATAACGCACCAAGTGCATCATCACTTCAAACAGGTCGCATGACGATCGAAGATGTTGTCGCGCGCACCAGCTTTCTCTTTGCAATTCTTGTAGCAGTTGGCGGTACTGCCTGGTACTTCAACATGGGTATGGGTGTACTGCTTGTTGGATTCATCGGCGGATTTATTCTTGCCATGGTTAATATATTTTCAAAAACCGTACGTCCAGCTCTAATCATGGCTTATGCCGCATTTGAAGGATTAGCACTTGGTACTTTGAGCCACTTTTACGAAACCATTTATCCAGGAATCGTGAGTCAAGCTGTAATAGGAACACTTGCTGCATTTGCCGGCGTGCTATTTATGTACCGCAGTGGAAGATTGCGTGCTACACCTAAATTCACTCGCGTACTCATGGGCGCAGCACTTGGATACATTGTTTTGGGATTGCTAAGCCTCATCTCTTCATTCTTTGGAGTAGGTGGCGGATACGGTTTCTATGGAACTGGAATCGGTTTACTTCTAGCAGTTGGTGGAGTAGTAATTGCAAGTCTTTTCTTAGTTCTTGATTTTGATCAAATCGAAAATGCTGTTCGTGCTGGAGTTCCCGAGACGGAATCATGGCGTGCAGGTTTCGGATTGATGGTTACATTAGTTTGGCTATATCTTGAAATTTTAAGATTGCTTTCAATATTGCGCCGCGACTAATACTTAATTTACAAAAAAAGACCACTAGCAATAGTGGTCTTTTTTATTTTGATCTAAGGCTCGTACACTGCTGGTAAATGTGATTTACGAGTCTCTGGAAGATTAATGCTTCGAATTAGCGCCGGTAAAAAGATCAGTGCGGCAGTTAAGAATGCCGCTTTATAAGAGGCATGATCTGCGATAAAACCTAGTGTTATTGGTCCTACGATCATTCCAAAATCACTACCCATTTGCCACAGTGCTACTACTTTGCCCCCGCGCCCACGGATGATGTCTCCCACAAGTGCAGCCGGAGCACTTCCCAAGAATGCACCGCCAATTCCGGATATTCCCATTCCAATTAAAAATAATGGGAAACTTTCGAAAAAGGCAAAAACGAAAACTCCAAGAATTGTTACGGAGATCCCGATCAATAATGCTTTTCTTCTGCCTTGCTTATCTACAAATCTTCCAGCAGGAAGCAAAATTAATCCTTGCATCAAAGTGGCTGCAGCCATACCGGCACCAATTGCTGCGGGACCACGTCCTAAACCTTCAGTAACGAAGAGTGGGATTAAAGAGTTACGCATTCCAAAAACCGCCCAGCCAGTTCCAATCGAGCAGAGAACTGCAACTTGGTATGGATGCATCCGAATTGCTTCACGGATAGTGGTTTGTTCAAAAGCAGCACTGCTTCCATGTGTGGATTCAAATTCACTTTTATGTAGAAAAATTAAGGTAACTATTCCGCCAGCGATTACACCGCCAGCGTAAACAAAAAATGGTGCACGTAGTGAAATTGCGCAGAGGATGCCACCAAATAGTGGACCAGTAATTCCACCGAATAAAAACCCACCTTGATAAAGAGATTGCGCTCTGCCACGTTGATCATCAGAGACCACACCTAATAACAATGAGGCAGCAGAGACGGTAAACATCGCCGAACCCAATCCACCGGCAGTTCTGAAGATGATTAATTGCAGATAAGTATCGGCAAGCCCAGCGGCGATACTTGAAATTCCCACCATAAATAAGCCAGTTGCTAAAACTTTTCGCTCGCCAAAGCTATTCACCATTTTTCCGCATACCAATCCAGAGGAAAAGCGAGCGGCGGCGAAGATGCTGATTACCGCTCCTGCGGCAGCTTGGGAAACTCCAAATGAGCGGGCAAATAATGGAATGGCTGGGGCAATTACCCCAAAACCCACTGCTACTAGAAAAGCAACGGAAGAAAGCACCGCAACTTCTCGGGGCAGATCTTTAAATGGAGATTTCATTGGCTCAGAGGCTATCGTAATCACAGGAGAAGTTATAGGAGTTGTTATTGTGAGTAAAAAGTATGCAGTAGTCGCCGAGAATTTAGTTAAAACGTATGGCGCGACTCGTGCATTAGATGGCTTATCACTTGAAGTCGAAGAGGGAACAGTTCTTGGTGTTCTTGGTCCAAATGGTGCAGGCAAAACTACAACAGTCCGGATTTTAGCGACATTACTTGCGCCCGATTCAGGGAGTGCATATGTGGCAGGTATTGATGTAAATAAAGATCCCCAAAAAGTCCGTGAATTGATTGGTCTTTCTGGCCAATATGCGGCAGTAGATGAAACTTTAACTGGGTGGGACAACTTGGTGATGTTTGGCCGGCTTTATCATTTAAATGCAAAAGGTGCGAAAGAAAGAGCTACGCAATTATTAGAACAATTTTCATTAACAGATGCCGCACGCCGCCCGATAAAAACTTATTCAGGTGGAATGCGCAGACGTCTTGATTTAGCAGCGTCTTTGATTATTAAACCTAAAGTTTTGTTTTTAGATGAACCTACTACAGGGCTTGATCCACGTGGACGTTTAGAGATGTGGGATGTAATTGATGAATTAGTGAAAGGTGGAGTCACACTTTTGCTAACAACACAGTATTTAGAAGAGGCAGATCAATTGGCTGATGAGATAGCGGTTATTGATCACGGCCGAGTAATTGCGCGGGGAACTTCTGATTCATTGAAAAAAGAGGTGGGTGGAGAACGACTAGAAGTAACAGTGGAGCAAAGTAAAGTGGCTGAAACCGCAAAATTGTTATCAGAACTAACTCAGAGCAAAGCCCATATTGAAGAAGGATTACATCGCATATCAGTAGTTGCTCATGGTGGAAGTGCCAGGTTAATTGAAGCAGTTAGGGCGCTTGATGCTGCTCAAATTTCGCCATTGGATATTGGATTGAAGAGACCATCTCTGGATGATGTTTTTATGTCACTAACTGGACATGTTGCAGAAGAGATTTTAGAAGATGTAGATGGTGGAGCGAAAAATAACAAGAGAGGCAAGAGAGATAAGAGAGGTAATCGCAAATGATTGATGGGTTAATAATAATGAAGCGACAACTCTTACAACTTATTCGCTTACCTGAAGTATTAATTTTCTCAACGATCCAACCCGTTATGTTTGTATTGTTATTTCGTTATGTATTTGGTGGAGCAATCAACACTCCTGGCACAGATTATGTTCAGTTGCTTATGCCTGGCATCTTTGTGCAAACAGTTGCATTTACGGTTGCAGCGACTGCCATTGGGTTATCTGAGGATATGAGCAAGGGATTGATTGATAGATTCCGTTCATTGCCGATTTCTCGCTCTGCAGTAGTGCTGGGTCGCACTCTTGGTGATGCCACATTAAACATAGTTGTCTTGATCGTTATGGGATTAACTGGAGTTTTAGTTGGTTGGCGCCCAAGTTCTGGGGCATTAAACATCACTTTAGGTTTCGGAATGCTCTTGCTATTTGGTTACGCGATGTCCTGGATGGGTGTTCTTGTTGGCTTATCTGTTCGTGATACCAGAGTGGCAAATAGCGTGGTATTTCTCTTCGTTTTTCCAATGACTTTTTTGTCTAATGCATTTGCTCCGACAACGGGAATGCCTAAGCCATTGCAATATGTGGCTGAGTGGAATCCAGTCTCAACAATGGTGGCAGGCATTCGTTCGCTATTTGGTTTAACAAACCAATTTGGCGCAACGGCTAATTCATTTCCTTCACAACATCCGATCGCGATGTCATTGATTTATATAATTTTAATTATGGTGATTTTTATTCCACTAAGTGTGCAGAAGTACAAAAAAGTCTCGCCTCGTTAATTTAAGCTAAACCTCAACCTAAATAAGGCGCAACTTTTTTAATCTTTACTGCAAATGTTTTTCCGTTTGGCGCAAGGTAGGAAACACTATCTCCGACATTCTTATTTAATACGGCTGAACCAAGTGCAGACTTTTCACTGTATACCGAAACCTCACCAGCAGCGATTTCACGAGAGCCAAGAAGAAACTCCATCTCATCGCCATCCATATCAATGGTGACAAGTGATCCGAGGCTGACCACAGTTGAATCTGCAGATGGCGCACTTCCAACTTCTGAATTTTCTAACATTGATTTGAGTTGACGAATTCGCGCTTCCATCTTTCCTTGCTCTTCACGAGCGGCGTGATAGCCACCATTTTCTTTAAGGTCACCCTCTTCACGTGCAGCAGCGATTTTTGCAACCACCTCTTCACGTCCAGTTACAGATAAATGGGCAAGTTCAGCGGAGAGACGGTCAAACGCCTCTTGAGTTAACCAAGTTTTACTTGGACCTGCTGCATCTTTAGCCATAGTGGGCAATCGTAGCGGGATTGTCCTAGATCAAGAGATACAGCGCACAACCCCGGCGGTCACCGCTCTAACACGAGTGGGAACTGCACTGACCATCTCAATTGATTTAGCAGTAGTTGGTGGTATTTGAATTTCGATCTGGCCGACAATCGTCTTCTCAATATCTTTAGCAACAAGCGTGCAAATTAAATTTTGCTTTGGGTCACGGCGATCGATTGAGTATTTAATACTTACCTCGTTATCGCTGGTTATTGAGAAAGCGATTAAAGCGGCCCTGATAGGCGGGTTAGCGAACCAATAAGCACCGAATGCAGTCACTAGCGTGAGCGCAATAAATCCGATCGCAAGCAGCGGCTTTTGAAAGCGGCTTGGCTGATGTGGGAGATAGCGGTCGCTCATGGCAAGATCAGCCTAAAGGATTTTCGGATGGAGTAATAGATGGCCACGACGCCTGACCCTAGCACTGTAAACGCTGGCACTGCAGGATCGCTGGTACTGATCTTCCTAACCATAGCTGTCGTATTTATTTTGCGTAGTGGTTACAAAAGATTAAAAAAAATGGATCGTCGCCGCACCGAAGAAAAATGAGATGGCACGGAAATTAGGGTTTGCACTGTTGCTTGTTATTTTTGCAGCCACTTTTGTACGACTTGGAATCTGGCAATTAGATAGAGCACACCTTGTTCAGGAGATTTCGAAACCAGTTGCAGATAAAGTTGAAGTCGGAATTGAAACTCTAATCAAACCACGCATTTCAATTCCAGACGAAGCAAAGGGCCGATTGGTTAGTGCAACTGGAAGATATGAAAAAATTTTGCAAGCACCAAATCAGAGCACAGAAAATGATGGGGTGCAGGAAAAATGGCAAGTAGGAATTCTTAAATTAAATAATGGGGCAGGACTGCTCGTTGTTCGCGGCGTTGGAGATGTGGAACCACCAAGTGAACTTATTGAAGTGCATGGCCGATTAATGCCAAGTCAGATTGAGGATCGGGCGGTTGGTGCTAATTTGATTTCAGAACTTTCGCGCTTGGATTCAACAGTCTTATTAAGTCGTGTCAATTTTGATCTTTATGATGGTTATCTAATCGCAATTACCGAAAAACCCGATTCGCTAATCGAGCGCGTACCTGCACCGCAACGCGTCGTTAAAGCTGCCGGATTTTATTGGCAGCACATTTCCTACGTTGTCATTTGGTGGCTCATGGCACTGCTTGCTCTCTGCTTGCCTTTATTTAAAAGAAGAAGTGAGTAGAGTACTCCTATGAATGGCGCATATATCCGTTTCAGAATCATGGCTTGGGTTGCTGGGATAATGTCATTAATTCTTTGGTTTGTAGATATACCAGTTAAATATTTCTTAACAGTACCTTTCCTAGAAGATAAAATCGACTGGATTCCGATAGTGCATGGATATCAATTTCCTATCTACATTATTACGGTAATGGAACTTTCTTACCGGTTGAAATGGGATGTAATTAAGATTGTTAAATTTATTCTTGCCGGAACTCTTCCAGTTGCCTCATTCTTGGCAGAGAAAAAAGTACGAGCCATTTACAATTCCAGCAAATAGCCATCTATAGGAATAAATATGAAAAGCCTGCACAGAATTTTGAAATCAATCCTTTACCCGCTTTATGAGCGGCGGCTATTTAAAAAATTAAATCTTGCTGAATCACCGAAACATGTAGGTGTGATTCTTGATGGAAACCGTAGATGGGCAAAAAATAATTTAGCTTCGTCAAGATCAGGCCATGAGGCTGGTGCCCGAAAAATTATTGATTTATTTGATTGGTGTGAAGAAGTAAATGTTGAGTTAGTAACTCTTTGGCTGCTTTCAACTGAAAATTTAAACCGGTCAAAAAATGAATTAAATTCACTTTATGAGGTTATTGCCGAGACCGTAGAAGAACTTTCAAGGCAAGGTAAGTGGAACTTAGTTTTGATGGGTTCATCAGATCTACTCCCTATTTGGCTTGCTGATCGATTAGCAAAAGCAATAGCCATAGATCATGGAAAGAAAAAATTAACAGTTAACCTTGCAATTGGATACGGGGGACGCCAGGAAATTTCTGATGCCGTAAAAGCATTACTCGAAGATAATTTGAAAAATGGGAAATCGCTTCCTGAGATAATTGAGAATTTAGAGATAAATGAAATTTCAAAGTACCTGTATACCGCAGGTCAACCCGATCCTGATTTAGTAATTAGAACCTCCGGAGAGCAGAGACTCTCGGGCTTTTTATTGTGGCAAAGCGCACATTCAGAGTTTTACTTTTGCGAAGCTTATTGGCCTGATTTTAGAAAGTTGGATTTTTTACGAGCATTGCGTTCATACGCGGCTCGTCACCGTCGCTTTGGAAGTTAACAACAGATTAAGCGCCTGCGTGTCGCGACTGACTCATAATAGAAATATTCTAAATTTACACTACCTACTAAACAACAGAATAGGAAGTGCCGGTGTCGGCGAAGTCTGGTAACAAAATAAAGACTTATATTTTAGATACCAGTGTGCTGTTGGCAGACCCAACCGCACTTACGAGATTTGCAGAACACCAAGTTGTGCTACCTATTGCAGTGATTGGTGAATTAGAAAGTAAACGTGACCATCCTGAACTTGGATACTTTGCAAGAGGCGCACTGAGATTATTAGATGACATCAGAATCGAAAATGGTCGGCTTGATAAACCGATGGTTATTACTCCAGAAGGCGGAACTCTTTCAGTTGAGTTAAATCACTCTGATTCAAGTTCACTACCATCTGGGTTTTTCCGTGATGGAAGCAACGATTCAAGAATTCTTTCTGTTGCTAAGAATCTAATCGCTGATGGTCGTGATGTAGTTCTTGTTACTAAAGATTTGCCATTACGGGTAAAAGCTTCTGCAATCGGAATTGAGGCAGAGGAGTACCGAGCCGAACTTGCGATAAGTAGTGGTTGGACCGGAATGGTAGAACTTAACGTTTCGGCTACGGTAATTGATGCACTATATGAAAATGAAAGAACGCCATGTCCTGAGGCCAAAGATTTACCGGTTCATACAGGAGTAGTACTTTCATCAGAACGGGGCAGTGCACTTGCGCGAGTAATGCCAGATAAACAGTTGCGATTAGTTCGTGGAGATCGGGAAGCTTTTGGTGTGCACGGAAGAAGCGCGGAACAAAGAATTGCACTAGATCTCTTACTTGATAATGAAGTTGGAATTGTTTCACTTGGCGGAAGAGCTGGTACTGGCAAAAGTGCGCTTGCACTTTGCGCTGGATTAGAAGCGGTTCTTGAGCGCCGTTTACATAAAAAAGTAGTTGTATTCCGTCCGCTTTATCCAGTTGGGGGACAGGAACTTGGCTACCTCCCAGGAAGTGAAGGGGAGAAGATGTCGCCATGGGCCCAGGCGGTTTTTGACACACTTGGTGCATTGGTTAGTCAAAGTGCAATAGATGAAGTTGTACATCGGGGATTAATCGAAGTTTTGCCATTAACTCATATTCGCGGTCGCTCACTCCACGACTCATTTGTAATTGTGGATGAAGCACAGTCATTAGAACGTGGTGTTTTACTCACCGTTCTTTCGAGAATTGGGCAGAACTCTCGAGTTATTCTTACTCACGATGTTGCACAGCGCGACAATTTGCGAGTTGGAAGATTTGACGGAGTTGTTGCTGTTATTGAAGCCCTCAAAGGCCATCCACTTTTTGCCCATATAACTCTGGTGAGAAGTGAACGCTCTGCAATTGCAGCACTAGTTACCGAAATGTTAGAGACCCCAGTTCAATAATTTATTGAATAGATTGGTATAGTTGCGCATCCGAGTTGCCCAGTTAAGAATTTTGAAAGTAGTAAATTTAGATGCCAAGTTCAGTTAAAAAGAACCCTGATTTAGAACGTGCCTATAAGTTTTTATTAGGGATGAACTTCCTATTCGCCATATTGATAATTTCATGGATTCCAAGATTGTCTGAAGTTAAAAAATTATTGGGCTTAAACAACGAAGTATTTGGTTCCCTGCTAGGCCTGGGATCTATTGGCTCATTGGTGGCGTATGGAAGTTCTGGCTATGTAATTGAACGATTTGGATCTAAACGCGTAATTAATATCTCCATAATCATGATGGCTATAAGTTACGGTGGAATTACTTGGACCCAAAGCATTATGACTTTTGCATTAATAAATCTATTTGCCGCTGCAGGTGGCTCAATTTTACATATTGCGCTTTCGGGTTTACAAACTGTAATTCAAAAAGAACTTGGGCGCCCGATCATCCCAAAGATGCACGGATCTTTTAACACCGGATTTCTAATCGTAATTCTTATTGGTGGAGTAATTTCACCATTTATTTCAGTGCGCACCCACTTGACAATGATCTCAATAATAATTTCACCGATATTCTTTTATTGCGCAACCCAACTCCCTTCCTCTCGCGATTTTGCAATGGGCGAAAAACCTCATCTTGGGTTGAAATTCGTAAAAGAGTTAATTCCACGCACTCAATTAGAGTGGTTAATTAGTTTGGGTTTGATTTGTGCCACAGTTATTGAAATTGCAACTAATGACTGGATGGCGATTTACGCTCGTGAAACATTAAATATTCCTGCCGGTCCACATGTCATCTACTTTATTTTATTCTCACTAGCAATGATTATTGCACGTTGGAAATTTGCAGCGATGTTAAGACGTTTCGGAGCAGTTAATTTGATTCATTATGGATCATTAATCGGATCCATCGGATATGCAATTGGAATTTATGGTGCATTTTTGATGGTTGAAACTTCTCCATGGTTGGCATTTATCGCAGCAGGGCTAGGAGTGTTGATCGGTGGTTTTGGAATCGGCGGAATCCAGGCAATCTTTATTAAAGTACTGGGAGATAAATCGGGAACTTCATTAAATGTTGCGCTAGGCCGGGTCTACTTTGTATTCACCATGTACTTATTTGTGATTCGACTAATAATCTCATTTATAGCTGAACGAGTCTCGGTCGCTGCCGCCCTCCTTGTGCCGGCAGTACTTTTACTCCTAACATTTAGGTTCGCTCATCTTGCTGATGAGGATAAGGATTTACTTAAGTAACTAACGTAAGGGGAGAATAAAGTGGACAGAATCTGTTGGACGCTTCGAGTGCATCCAGATCGAGTGAATGATTACCGCGAATCTCATGCCACAATTCCAGATTATTACCGTCAAGCTTTAAGTGATGCAGGATGGAAGAATTATTCGATTTACCTCATGCCAGATGGTTTGGTAATCGGGTATGTTGAATCGGAGAATTGGGATGAGTCCCGAAAGACGATGTGGAATCGCAAAGATGTCCATGAGCGATACAGCGCTGAGATCGGTGACAAAATGAAGGGGGCTTTTATCTGGCCACCAGAGGGCCCACCAACTGATCCAATGATGATGCACCCATGTGAAGAGCTGGTTTTCCGCCTCGACTAAAGCCGATTAGTCAGGTTCAACCTTGTTCAATCAACGCGGGTGAACGGTTAGATAACAAATAGATATCAATTGTAGAAATTTGCACATATATATTGACCACCGCCTAACCGGGTATATACCGTTCCACAACACACAGATCTGAACTGTTTTAGTTAAATTTATTGCTAAGGTGAAACTGGTATGACCAGTAACACCAAAGCAACTAAAACGGGGATTTGATTGGCGGCCGATCCCTCGGCCTCGGAGATAGAGAGATAGGTGGAAATGAATAACAAGACAGCAAGCAAGAAGTTCCGGGTCGGAATTCTTGCAGGTCTTTTGTCAGTCTCACTAGCAGGCGTTGGAGTTCAGAGTGCACATGCTGTAACTCAACTACGTTTCGCTGCCCTTGCTGGTATCGATGGAAACTTCAAGCCAGTAATTGAACAATGGAATAAAGAGAATCCAGAGATCCAAGTTACAGTTGAAACTCTTCCAGCAACAATTCCTGACATCGTAAAGAGCCTGGCTGCATCTGCACTAAGTGGCAGCGCACCAGATATCTTCAACAACCTTGATACTTATGCAGATCAATTGGCAGATGTCGGATTCTCCGAAGATCTAGTCAAATGGTTTGGTAGCAATGGAACCATCAAGCGTGCAGCATTCAACCAAGCATTCTTGAGCTCATATGTTCCAATCAACTTTCCTAAGCAAGTAACTGGTCTTCCAATTGCTGCAGATGCGATCGTTGTTTTCTACAACAAGACTCTCTTCAAGAAAGCCGGCGTTGCATTTCCAAAAGCTGGCTGGTCATACGATGAGTACTTGAGCACATGCGACAAGCTTTCAAAGTGGGGCGCAAAGCAGAAGCCACAAGTTTGGGGTAACTCAGGCGGACCTGGCGGAGGAAGCAAGTCAATCTGGCAAGCCCAGTACAACCCATTCCTTCACTCTGTAGGTACTTATACCTATGACCGCAACACCAACACCTCAGCAATTGGTTCACCAAAAGCCATTGGTGCTTGGAAGCAACTTATGAAGCCATGGCAAAATGGTTGCATTGCTAAGTACAGCATTGTTTCCGGTAAGACCCCTCCAACCTTCCAAGGTGGACAGGTTGCAATGGAAATCTCTGTGCGCGCACTTCTTCCAACATACAAATCCGGATTAGAAGCTAAGAAGATGGATTGGGATGTTGCTGATATGCCGGTAATCAAGGGCGAAACTTCTAAGTACATCATCGGTGGTGGAAGCTACGGATTAGGTATTGCTGCAACTTCAAAGAACAAAGAAGCTGCATGGAAGTTCGTTAACTGGTTCTACTCAACCAAGAATGGTGGAATTAACACCCTTCAGGCAAGTGGATCACTAGTACCTCCAACAGATGAAGGAATTGCAAGTGGCGCATGGCGTAGCTTGGCAGCACCTCCTGCAAATGTTGATGTATTTGGTCGTGCGATCAAGAACTCCTTTATTGCACCTAAGTTGCCAGGTCAAGCAGGAACAGTGCTTGATACCGTAATTGGCGATGCTGTGGCTGAAGTTCTTCTAAAGAATGTTTCTATTGAAAAAGCATTCAAGAAGGCTGAAGATAAAGTAACTGCTGCAATCAAGAAAGAACTTGACGCACAGTAATTAAATAATTAGTTAGTGGGCGATGCTTTGCGCACTGCCCACTAACTATTTTAATAAGGTTAATTATTATTTAATTTTCTTTGAATCGGTAAATTTTTGGGGGATGCATGACGCAGGTCAAAGAAAAAAAAGTCGGCACTAAGAATCAACTAAAACGAAATGATCGTTTTTGGTTAGGTGTTTTTATTATCCCCAATTTATTTATGTACACCCTTTTTATTCTTATTCCTTCCGCTGTAGGAGTCCTGCTTAGCTTTTGTGAGTGGAACATCTTGGGACCCATTAAATGGGTCGGTTTAGAAAATTACCGCAGATTATTCTCAGATGAGTTGATCACGCCGGCGTTTGGACGCTCGCTCCAATATTTAGCATATGGAGTTTTACCTACAGTCTTTGGCGGCTTTCTCTTAGCTGTTTTGTTGAACTGGAAAGTTAAAGGAATCGGAATCTTCCGCGCCATGTTTTTCTTACCTCTTACGGTATCAAGTGCCGTAGCTGGAATTTCCTGGTCAAGTATTTTCAATCCTGAAGCTGGTTGGATTAATACATTCTTGCTGAAAATTGGGATCACGGGACCGCAGTGGTTAAGTAGCTTTACGTGGGCATTACCTTCGGTCACCATTATTGTTATCTGGTTATCACTCCCGTTGGTAATTATTTTGTACTTGGCTGGCTTGCAAAGAATTTCACCAGAAATTATGGAAGCAGCCGCTCTTGATGGCGCAAATGTTTGGCAACGTGTTTGGGGAATCATGTTTCCATGTGTTGCATCAACAACAACTTTGGTTGTTGTGATTGAAATTCTAGCTTTTCTGGGATCACCTTTTGAAATATCACTCTTAATGGTGCAAGGCGGACCGCTAGATGCAACAACTTCACTTGCGTACTACGCCTATAAAGTCGCCTTTGAGCAATTTGAGATTGGCTATGCATCAGCCATCGTGATGGCTCAGTTTATTGTTTTTCTAGCCGTCGCTTTGACTGCTTTAAAAATTCGCAAAATTATTAAAGCGAGGGCTTAATCATGGCTAATGGAGTTTTATTTACCCAAAAACGTTCTGCAAACACCCTTCGATACAGCGTTGTTGTTTTGCTAGCGCTGGCTTTTACTTTCCCACTTTTGTATTTAATTTCTGGCTCATTAATGACTTTAGATGAGGTAACTGTTTACCCACCTAAATTGCTACCGTCATCTATAAATCTACAAAATTACGCAGATGCGATGCAAGTTATGACGCCGAGAATTTTTGGAAATACCTTATTTTTTACATTTGGTATTTTGATTTTGCAATTAATTATTTCATTTTCTGCTGGATTTGCACTAGCAAAGATGCCATTTAAATATGCAGCTACTGTTGTCGCTTTGTTTGCAATTCCAGTTTTTCTTCCTACAAACGTTTCGATCATCCCGCTTTACTTGGTCACTTTTAAATTAAACCTGCTCAGTACATGGGGCGGAATGATTTTGCCGATTGTGGGATCCACTGCATTTGGAACATTACTGTTCCGCCAATTTTTAGTTAACTTCCCAGATAACTTAGTTGATGCAGCTCGTATTGATGGTGCAAGTTGGCCAAGGGTGCTATTTCAAGTTGTGCTGCCACTTGCTAAACCACCTATAGCTTCATACGCTGCCGTAACTTTCTTAACCGCTTGGAATATGTATATCTGGCCGCTGATGGTCGGAAATACCGAGAATCTAAAAGTGGCAACAGTTCAACTAGCACCATTGATTGCTGGTGGAACTGGCTTCTATGGAAAAATCCCGCCAAACGTTACATACGCTGCAGCATTGCTAAGCGCTTTGCCAGTAACGCTATTTTTCCTCTGGGCCCAACGTTGGTTTATTAATGCAATCGCAGGAACTGGTAACGATTCATAAGCTGCATCTATAACGATCTACAACGAGGAGTTTTTAAATGTCGGACCACAAATTAGGTGTAGCAATTGTTGGCTGTGGTTTTATGGGACGCCGTCATTTGTTAGGTTTTGCCGCACTTCATAAAGCAGGTGTCTTAAAAGGTGAAGTAGTTGCACTTCTTGACATCAACAAAGAGGTTGCCGATAAAGTTGCTGATGAAGCTTTTGAACTTCTCGGTAAGCGTCCAGCTGTCTACACATCTTTGGATGAGATGATGAAGGATCCTGCTGTTGAAGCAATCGATATCGTTACCGATCCAAGAACACACCACACTATTGCGGTGCAAGCGATGGAAGCTGGGCGACATGTTTTGTGTGAGAAGCCACTTTCATTAACAATTAAAACCGGGCAAATAATGCTCGATGCTGCAAAACGCACTGGCATGACTTTAGGTACAGCCGAAAACTATCGCCGTGGTGGAGCAAACCGAGTTGCACGTGCAGTTATTGAATCAGGGATGCTTGGCAAATTGCATTTAATGATTGAGATGTGGGCTGGCGGAGATGACAAGATCATCATCAGCAAGTGGCGCCATATGAAAGAAAGTGGCTCTATCGGTATTGATATGAGTATTCACTACGCCGACATCATTGAATATTTCGTAGGCCCAGTTGAACGAGTTTGGGGACGTGGAATTATCGCTGAACCAATTCGTTACACAAAAGATGGCGATGAGTCGATCATCCCCACTGGCGAAGATGCATTATTTGCCAGCATGCGCACTGCTGATGGAATCGATGTTCAATACACATATCTTCCATCTGGTCCGGGAATTAGTCACCGACAAAGAAGTTTGCATGGAACTAAAGGTTCAATGCTAGTTCCGGGTGATCGTTCAGATGGAGATGTCGTTGTACAACTCGGAGAGCGCAAACTTATGGGCGCTGAATTAATCGCTGAGATTGCTAAAACTGGAACACCTTTAAATATCAATGACGTTACGAAAGCGGTCTTGGGTCCTGATGGAACTGGTGGCAAAGGCGCACCATGGGCCGCTGTCGATTCTGGCTATTTAGCCGTTGAAATTGATGACTTCATTGATGCGGTATTAAACAAGCGCACTCCAGAAGTTGATGGCATGGGTGGCCTTCGTGCACTTGCTGTGGTTTATGCAATCCTCGAATCCGGGGTAGCTGGCCGTGAAGTTTCTGTTGATGAAGTTATTACTGGCAAAATACACGCTTATCAGGATGAGATCGATCAATCTTTAGAAAGGCGCTAGCCATGAGAGAAGAGTTAAAGTTTCATCAAGTCGCCTATGTTGTTAAAGATTTAGACAAGGCCGTTAAACATTGGGCAGATAATTTAGGAATTGGACCGTGGACTATTTACACACTTAAGTCACCTGGATTAAAAAATTGTGTTTATAAAGGGCAAGCAACAGATTTTGGAATTCGTCACGCAATGGCGTTTTCTGGAAATCTTCAATTTGAATTAGTCGAGCCACTTCATGGACCAAGTATTTTTCGTGACCAATTAGATTCAACTGGTGAAGGCATGAATCACGTAGGTTGCATTGTGCAAGATCATCCAGCTGCGGTCGCTGATTTCATTGCTCGTGGATTTACACCGCTGCAAAGCGCTGCAGGTTTTGGCGCTGAAGGAGATGGAGCATTTGCTTACTTCCAACCGCCTGATGGAATTAGTGCCATCGTTGAATTAATTTCTCCACCAAAAGTTCGAATCCAACCTGATTACATCTATCCAGCACCGGAAGGCAAATAATGAAATCTGCTGCACGCATTGCTAAAGTCGAAGTTTTTGCAGCGGGCATGTCCTGCTTTGTTCGCCTTACTACTGAAGATGGAATTCAAGGCGTAGGCGAGTCAACCGCATTTGCATACCCAAACGCAGTTGCTGAAGTTATTCGCAACTTCGAACCATTTTTAATTGGTGCAGATGCTCATGATGTAGAACAGAACTGGTTGAAAATGTATCGCGCACTTGGATGGCGTGGTTTGATGCTCGGTGGTGCGATCAGTGCAATCGATCAAGCGATGTGGGATATCCGTGCCAGAGTATTTGAAACCCCAGTTTGGCATTTACTTGGTGGACGTAGCCGAAAAGCAGTTCGCGGAATGAAAGTTGTCTGGGGTAATACAAAAGAAGAGCTGCTCAGAGACTCGCTAATGGCCCAAAAAGAGGGTTACACCGCAATTAAAATTATTTTGCATCAACATGATCATCACTTGATGCGTCATGCAGAGAAAATTGCTGACTTGGTAGATCGCATGGCCTCACTTCGTGATGCAGTCGGAAATACTTTAGATATCGGAGTTGAACTTCACCGCAACATGCAACCAGGAAACTCAGTTGCATTAATTGAAGAGTTGATGCCATTCCGTCCACTTTTTGTTGAAGATCCAATTCCACCAGATAGCGTGCTTTCATTTGCGGAAGTATCTGCAAAGGTGAAAACGCCAATGGCAGCAGGAGAACGCAATACCTCGATATATGAGTTCCGCGAGTACATCGAACATGCTGGCCTTGCATTTGTGCGCCCTGACATTGGAATCGCAGGTGGCTTTACCCATGTTCGCAAAATCTGCGCGATGGCTGAAGCTCACCATCAAGGAATCTTGCCGCATGCAGTTCCATCAGGTGCGATCGCAACGATGGCACATATTCATCTAGGTATCACCGTACCGAACTGGGAAGCACAAGAACATATCGATCAAAATGTTGATCCAGTTCAACAAATGGTAAAACGAATCCCACTTGTAAAAGATGGTTGGTTATATCCATTTGATGAGCCAGGTCTTGGCATGGAGATCAATGACGCATTTTTTGCAACTAATCCGCCAGTTACTATGCATGGAATAAATCCAGATCTTCGCGAAGATGGTTCGGTGGCACTTCGATGACTAAACCTAAAGTTGGAATTGCATGTTCTGCCGAAACGCGCGCGCTCTATTTGGAAAAACGCGATTTAGAACGTCTAAGCAAAATAGCTGATGTTGTAATTGAAGAGTATGACGTCCCCTCTGATTGGGTAACTATTCCGGTAGATCCTGAAGTAGAAGCCCGCTTTGCTAAATTCGCAGTAGATCTAGATGTGTTGATCGTCTGTCATGGTGGACCAAGAATTACAAAACCTATCTTTGCCGCTGGCAAAAAATTAAAAGTTGTTGGCGAACTCGAAGGTGATCGTTTTGCTGGTCGCATCGATGTAATTGCTGCTAAAGAAGCCGGCGTTATGGTGGTTGATACAACTCACTCATCATCATGGCCAGTCTCTGAATGGGCACTAGCACTTGCATTAATTGGCTTGCGTGAACATGCACGGTTCCGCGACATCATCGCTGGAAAGAAAATGGTTCATGATGATTACCGAACCAAACCACCAGCCCGTGAATTAACTGGCAAAAGTGTGGGGATTATCGGCTTTGGTCATATTGCCTGGCGCTTACGCGAATTCTTAACTCCATTTCGCAACGAGATCTTTGCTTATGACCCATTTGCACCTCGTGAATTGGCAGATGCACTGGACGTCAACTTCGCATCACTTGAAAGAGTCATGGATTGCGATGTAGTTATTTGTCTTGCACCAGATACCGCTAAGACGCGCAATATGATCGCTGAAAAAGAGTTAGCGATGCTTAAGCCGGGAGCGGTTTTTGTAAACGTTTCACGCGGAGGATGTGTAGATGTTCCAGCATTAATCGCTAAAGCAGCAAAGGAAGATGCTTGGTTCTGTTTAGATGCACATAACCCAGAGCCAATTGCAGTTGATTCACCACTTCGTGGAATGCGAAATGTCTTTCTCTCACCTCACATCGGTGGCATGACAGTCGAAGCCCAACCTAGATTTTTCACATTAATGGTTGAAGAGTTAGAGCGTTGGGTTGATGGTGCCGAACCACGAGCCCAAATTACCGATCGCGTTGTCGCTGGAAGATCTGGAAAATAAGATGATTGCCGATAGTCATTGCCATGCTTGGCGCAGATGGCCATATGACAAATCAGTCCCGGATCCAGATCATCGTGGATCCCTTGAAGCATTGTTGTATGAAATGGATACCCACGGAGTAACTCGGGCATCTGTCGTATGTGCTCGAATTGGTGATGGTGAAGGTGGCGATGGATATGGGAATGAAGATAACAATGATTACGTATCTTCTTTTGCTAAGAAATTCCCGGATCGAATTTCAGCGTGGGTAGATGTTGATTGTGTTTGGCGCAAAGATCACCACAAGTCAGGTGCTGTTACTAGATTGCGCGAAGAGTTATCTCGCAATAACGCAAAAGGTTTTACTCACTATGTAACTGCCGAAAATGATGGCTGGTTCCATACAGATGAAGGCCGGGAATTTTTTTCAACAGCAGCAGAATTAAAAGTGGTTGCTTCAATGGCCATCTCACCTGCCTGGTTTCCAGATTTACGTGTAATAGCCAAAGCAAATCCAACCTTGCCATTTTTGGTTCACCACATGTCAATGCCGGCAAATTCTGACTCTGGATATAGCAAAAATGACATTGCCGAGTTAGTGAAGAGTGCGGAAGTTCCAAATATCGGGATTAAAATCTCTGGCTTTAATTACAATTCGATTGAAAAATATGATTTTCCTTACAAACAATCCCAAGAACTTTTCAAAACAATTTATGACGCTTATGGTGCAGATCGGCTTTATTGGGCATCAGATTTCCCGGCATCACGGGATATGTTGACCTACACCCAGGCAATCGAAGTTGTCCGAACTCATTGTGATTATCTTCCAAAAGCAGATTTAGATAAGATCATGGGAGATAACTTAAACAATTTGTTAAACAATCCAGTTTTTTCTCAGTAATAACCAAACCAAACTAGAAAGGCAAAAAATATGGCCGCAGTACTGATCGCTCGTTACTACGTAAAGCCTGGAAACTCAGCTGCAGTTAAAGAAGCACTGCAAAAGATGGCAGTTCGCGTTAAAGCTGATGAGCCAGCATGTTTGGTTTATAACGCCAACATTGATCCAGAAAATGAAAACCTTTACTGCCTATATGAGATCTATCGCGATGCAGCAGCAATTGCAGCTCACCGCGAAACTCCTCATTTCAAAGAGATCATCGAAGGAATAATTGTTCCATTACTTGAAAAGCGTGAGCGCGAAATTTACGAGCAGGTAATTGGCTAATGAAATTACTCTCCTTTGTAACAGTCACTTCAATAGGTCGAACCCGGCATCTTGGCGCACTTATTTCAGGTGATGCCGATTCGGGGGAGGTTATTGATTTAACTGCAGCATCGAGAGCGTTACTTGCTTCAGAAGGTTTGGATGAGATTGGTGCAGAGCGAATCACTAATGCGCTCTGCCCAGCCTCAACTTTAGGATTTATTCAGGGTGGAGATAGAGCCCGTGATTTAGCAGAAAAAGCAGTTGCTGCCGTTTTGAAAAATGGTTGGGAGAGCGCACCAAACCTTGCGCAGATTAGATACAACGCCGCTGATATCGCTCATCTTCCAGCGATAAGCGCACCTCCACTTTTGCGGGATTTCATGTCTTTCGAAAAACATTTATTAAATGTCTTTCCTAAATTAAATCGACCAATTCCAGATGAGTGGTACAAACGTCCGGTTTTTTACAAAGGCAACGCAGCCAGCATTGGCGCGCACAAACAAGAGATTGAATTTCCAGAGTATGCCGAAGTTTTAGATTTAGAGTTCGAATTTGCAATTGTGATTGGTAAATCTGGAATCGACATCAAAGTCGAGAATGCCCGTGATTACATCTACGGATACACAATTTACAATGATTTTTCGGCACGTGTAATTCAATCCCAAGAAATGTCGGTTGGGCTTGGACCTGCTAAAGGTAAAGATTTTGTAGGCGCACATGTGTTAGGTCCGGTCTTAGTTACTGCTGATGAGATTAAAGATCCTTACTCGCTTGCCATGAAGGCGTGGATAAATGGAGTTCAGTGGACTGATGGAAATACAAATGACATGCATTGGAAATTTGAACAAATGATTGCTTATGCATCTTGGAATGAACAATTACAAGTTGGTGAGGTTTTTGGTTCTGGAACAGTTGGCGATGGATCTGGTGCAGAACAAGACAAAGTCTTGAATCCTGGCGATGTAATCGAACTAGATGTTGCTGGAATTGGAAAGTTATTCAACAAGGTAGTTAGAAATAAACCGCTTGATCTAGATATCAGCAAACATGGAGGCGCTAAATGATCTTCTCCGATCTATATATCAATGGCAAATGGGTTGAAGGCGCAGGCCGCCACCCAGTTTATGATCCAAGTGATGGTTCGGTGATTACCGAGATCGCTATCGCTGGAGAAAAAGAAGTAGATGCCGCGATGAATGCTGCAGCAGCAGCTTTCCCAACTTTTGCACAAACGCCTTCACGTCAACGTGGTGAAATGCTGCGCCGTGCCTTTGAAATCATGATTGTAGAAGCAGACGACCTAGCAAGGTTAGTTTCGCGCGAAAATGGCAAAGTTTTCGCTGACGCAAAAGCCGAAGTTTTGTATGCGGCCGAATTTTTCCGTTGGTTCTCTGAAGAGGCAGTTCGCATCGAGGGAGATTTCCGCACTTCTCCAAGCGGCGACAAACGAATCATTGTTACCAATCAACCAATTGGTGTTTCATTATTAATTACTCCATGGAATTTTCCAGCAGCTATGGCTACTCGCAAAATCGGTCCAGCAATTGCAGCTGGTTGCACTGTAATTGTTAAACCTGCAACTGAAACTCCACTTACTACTTTGGCTATCGCTGATATTTTGCATCGCGCAGGTGTTCCTGCAGGCGTTGTAAATGTGATCACTCCAATTCCTGCTGGTCCAGCAATAACTCGCTTGCTGGAAGATCCACGTTTAAAGAATCTTTCATTTACCGGATCGACCCAAGTCGGAAAAATTTTATTAAAGCAAGCAGCAGATCGAGTCATTCGCACTTCAATGGAGTTAGGTGGAAACGCACCATTTATTGTTTTGGATGATGCAGATATTAACGAGGCTGTAAGTGGCGCAATGATTGCCAAACTGCGTAATGGCGGAGCCGCTTGCACTGCTGCAAACCGTTTTTATGTTTCCAAAAAAGTCGCTGCACAATTTACTGAAAAGTTAACAGCAGCAATGGCAGAAATTAAAATGGCATCAGGATTAACTGAAGGTGCTCAACTTGGTGCAAGTGTTTCAGTAAAAGAGCGGAATAAAATTGCCGATCTAGTAACTGCTTCAATTGCGCAAGGAGCTGAAGTAAAACTTGGCGGAAAAACTCCTGCTGGCGACGGCGCTTTCTATCCACCAACAGTTCTAACTGTTGCAGCAGATAATGAAATTTTGAAAGAGGAAATCTTCGGACCAGTTGCGGTAATAGTTACAGTGGAATCTGATGAACAAGCGATCGCACTTGCAAATGACACTGAGTACGGCTTAATCAGTTACATCTACTCAGCCGATTTGGGTCGCGCACTCAAAGTCGCTGAAGCGATGGAATCTGGAATGGTGGCTATTAATAGAGGAGTAATTTCTGACCCTGCAGCTCCATTTGGCGGATACAAGCAAAGTGGATTAGGTCGCGAAGGTGGCTTTGATGGAATCCATGAGTTCCTCGAGAAGAAGTACATCGGCGCTGCTTTTTAAGGCAGCACGCTCAGGCATTTTGGTAGAGCAAAAGAGGCGTGTACCCTCTACCTTGTTCGCATAAGTAAGTAGTGCAGAAAGAAGTAGTGCCCCCCTAGCTCAGACGGTAGAGCGTTTCCATGGTAAGGAAAAGGTCAACGGTTCGATTCCGTTGGGGGGCTCGGCGGGGTAGCTCAGCCTGGTAGAGCAAGCGGCTCATAATCGCTGTGTCGCCGGTTCAAGTCCGGCCTCCGCTACTCGATTACTCGATTTCTCGCCTTAGGGCGAGAACGGGTACTCTCAGACCTTCACGAAAGTGAAGATTACATAGATAGGAGCATGACCATGGCAAGTAAGAGTGCGGATGTCCGCCCAAAGATCACCATGGCCTGCGTGGATTGCAAAGAACGCAATTACATCACCAAGAAAAATCGCCGTAACGATCCAGATCGTATGGAGATGAAGAAGTTCTGCCCGCGCTGCAAAGCCAGCACCCTTCACCGGGAGACCCGCTAAATCATGGTCGCCCCCGACTTAGTCGGGCGTAAATTTCTGGGAACGCAGACGCAAAGAGTAAATCAATTAGATCTGGCTTCCTTCGCAACATCAATTGGCGAAACCGCTGATACTCAAATTTCTGAACTTCCAACTTTCCCAATTTGTTTTACATTAAATGAGGCAGAACGAATTGCTCCAGAACTTGGTCTGGATTGGAGTCGAGTTGTACATGGTGATCAAAGATTTATACATCACCGATTTTTAAAAATAGATGAAGAGGTTCGCGCTGATAGTGAAATTGAAGCGGTTAAATCAATGGCGGGTAATGAGATTTTAACTTTGAGATCTGATCTTTTTGTCGGAGATGAGTTAGTAACTTCTACCTGGTCAACTTTGGTTTTTAGAGGGCAACAATGAGTGCGTTAACTGGAATTGCAATTGGGGATGCGTTACCAACGGAAACTTTCCAATTAGATCGTGCGATGCTGAGCAATTATGCAAATGCCAGCGGAGATTTAAATCCGATCCACTTAGATGAAGCATTTGCTAAAAATGTTGGCCTCCCAAACGTAATTGCGCACGGGATGCTCACTATGGCGCTCGCCGGGAAAGCGCTAAATACCTGGTGCAATAAGGAGTTTAAAGTAATTGAAATTTTCGCTCGCTTTACTAAACCTGTTGTGGTTGAAGCAAACTCAACAACTGCTTTAGAAGTTAGTGGAAAAATCGGGGAGATTACCGAAGGCAAGATCAGAGTTGATTTAACCGTCATTTCAAACGAGCAAAAAGTACTTGGAATGACCCGTGCTTTTGTGGTTAAGGCATAACTCATGGACCTAGCTAAATTAAGTACCTTTCGAGTTGGCGGCGCTGCAAAAAAACTTGTCTTTGCCAGTAATGAAAGTGAGATCATTGCTGCTGTAGAAAATGCCGCAAATTCTAGTAAAGAAGCAATTCTTGTTATCGGCGCAGGATCAAATTTACTTATTAGCGATCAGGGTTTCGACGGGACTGTAATAGTTATTCAAAGTACCGGCTCTTCCCTTGATCAAGATGCATGTTCGGGTGGAACAATCACAGTTAGCGCAGGGGAGAATTGGGAAAGTTTTGTTGAGCGAACCGTAGAACAAGGTTTTAGTGGTCTTGAATCTATGAGTGGAATTCCTGGAACAGTTGGAGCGGTTCCAATTCAAAACGTTGGTGCCTATGGTCATGAAGTTGCTGAATTTATCGCACGTGTGCGCACCTATGATCGCTCCAGAGAAGAGATCGTAACTTTTACGGCAAACCAATGTGGCTTTGGATATCGAACCTCGTTATTTAAAGAGGAGCCAAATCGCTGGGTTATCTTAGATGTAACTTTTCAATTAAAAGTGGGCGAATTGTCAGCCCCGATTATGTATCGTGAATTAGCAAATGAGT
>BJFZ01000016.1 GCA_014190175.1 Actinomycetes bacterium
TCCCAAAGCGTGTGCTAAGTGGAAAAGGATGTGAAGTCGCATAGACAACCAGGATGTTGGCTTAGAAGCAGCCACCATTAAAAGAGTGCGTAATAGCTCACTGGTCAAGTGATTTCGCGCCGACAATGTAACGGGGCTCAAGCACATCACCGAAGTTCCATCATTAACGCACTACCCCGGTCTGCAAAGATCCAGGGGCGTTGATGGGTAGGGGAGCGTCGTGCAGGCAGTGAAGCGGCGGGGGAACCCAGCCGTGGAGGCTGCACGAGTGAGAATGCAGGTATGAGTAGCGAAAGACGGGTGAGAAACCCGTCCACCGAATGACCAAGGGTTCCTGGGCCAGGCTAATCCGCCCAGGGTAAGTCGGGACCTAAGGCGAGGCCGACAGGCGTAGTCGATGGACAACTGGTTGATATTCCAGTACCCGCAATAAAGCGCCCATGACGAATCGTCGCGTGCTAATCGGGTGAAGCTTTCTCGCGAGAGGAAGTGGATCGCGAGACCCTATGACGTAGTAGTTAAGCAATGGTGTGACACAGGAAGGTAGTCCAACCCAGGCGATGGTTGACCTGGGGTAAGGGTGTAGGGCGAGTTGTAGGCAAATCCGCAACTTATTAAGCCTGAGACCTGATGCCGAGCCGTATGGCGAAGTGGATGATCCTATGCTGTCGAGAAAAGCATCTAGCGAGCTTTATAGCGGCCCGTACCCGAAACCGACTCAGGTGGTCAGGTAGAGAATACCAAGGTGATCGAGAGAATCGTGGTTAAGGAACTCGGCAAAATGCCCCCGTAACTTCGGGAGAAGGGGGGCCAAATTACGTGTAGGAGTTTTCCTCCGAAGCGTGAGGTGGCCGCAGAGATTAGGCTCAAGCGACTGTTTACCAAAAACACAGGTCCGTGCGAAATTGTAAAATGATGTATACGGACTGACGCCTGCCCGGTGCTGGAAGGTTAAGGGGACTGGTTAGCTAGTAATAGCGAAGCTGAGAACTTAAGCCCCAGTAAACGGCGGTGGTAACTATAACCATCCTAAGGTAGCGAAATTCCTTGTCGGGTAAGTTCCGACCTGCACGAATGGCGTAACGACTTGAGCGCTGTCTCAACCGCGAACTCGGCGAAATTGCACAACGAGTAAAGATGCTCGTTACGCGCAGAAAGACGGAAAGACCCCGGGACCTTTACTATAGTTTGATATTGGTGTTCGGAACGGCTTGTGTAGGATAGGTGGGAGACTTTGAAGCGGGCACGCCAGTGTTCGTGGAGTCAACGTTGAAATACCACTCTGGTCGTTTTGAACTTCTAACCTCGGTCCGTGATCCGGATCAGGGACAGTGTCTGATGGGTAGTTTAACTGGGGCGGTTGCCTCCCAAAAAGTAACGGAGGCGCTCAAAGGTTCCCTCAGCCTGGTTGGTAATCAGGTGTCGAGTGTAAGTGCACAAGGGAGCTTGACTGCGAGACAGACATGTCGAGCAGGTGCGAAAGCAGGAACTAGTGATCCGGCAGTGGCTTGTGGAAGCGCTGTCGCTCAACGGATAAAAGGTACCCCGGGGATAACAGGCTGATCTTGCCCAAGAGTCCATATCGACGGCAAGGTTTGGCACCTCGATGTCGGCTCGTCGCATCCTGGGGCTGGAGTAGGTCCCAAGGGTTGGGCTGTTCGCCCATTAAAGCGGTACGCGAGCTGGGTTCAGAACGTCGTGAGACAGTTCGGTCCCTATCTTCTGTGCGCGCAGGAAACTTGAGAAAAGCTGTCCCTAGTACGAGAGGACCGGGACGGACGAACCTCTGGTGTGTGGGTTGTTCCGCCAGGAGCACCGCCCATTAGCTACGTTCGGAAGGGATAACCGCTGAAAGCATCTAAGCGGGAAGCTCGTTTCAAGATGAGGTTTCCCACTGGTTTACCAGGTAAGGCCCCCAGGAGACGACTGGGTTGATAGGCCGGAAGTGGAAGCGGAGCGATCCGTGGAGCTGACCGGTACTAATAGGCCGAGGATTTAACACAATAAAAATTTCTTTTAGAAATTTAGCGCTTGCGTCCACTGTGCGGTTCCCGAGATATGGTCGGTTATATCTCAATAGAGTTTCGGCGGTCATAGCGAGAGGGAAACACCCGGTCCCATTCCGAACCCGGAAGTTAAGCCTCTCAGCGTCGATGGTACTGCACGGGTGACCTTGTGGGAGAGTAGAACGCTGCCGGACATAATTTGGTGAGGGTCGTAACGAAAGTTGCGGCCCTCATTTTAATTTCACACAAAAATATTTTGATTGAATTTCATTTTAAATTTATTTTTTCTTCTTGCGCAACATAGTTATCTCCAGTTAGGTCGCAAGCGCGTTAACCATTACATTTGACAAATGGCTAATGAATCTGGAAGAACACCTAGACGATCCGGATCCGACAAGCCAAACCGTTCATCTTCATCTTCGCGTCCACCAAGTGGATCTTCTTCAGATAGATCGGCTAGACCTGGCCGGCCAGGTAGAGGTGGAAGTGCACGTTTTGGAAAAGATGAACAACGTGATGATCGCCGAATTGAATTAAAAAATGAACCCGCAATTCCGGAAGAAGTATTACACGAAACAGTTGATCCAGATTTAGCACGTGAAATGTCATCTTTATCTAAAGAGAATGCAGAACGTGCAGCGCAACATTTATTAGCGGCAGCATTTTTTGTTGATACTGATCCACGTCGAGCACATTTACATGGAGTCGCAGCGAGTGCTCGAGCTGGACGAGTTGGTCGAGTGAGAGAAGTCGCTGGTTATGCGGCTTACCATGCACGTGAATTTGAAATTGCAATCCGCGAATTACGTGCAGCCAATCGAATATCCGGAGATGGATCCATGTGGCCAGTTCTGGCAGACAGTGAGCGAGGAATAGGTCGTCCAGAAAAAGCTATTGAGATGGCAAAAGATCCGCAAGTAAAATTATTAGATATTGATGGACAGATTGAAATGAAAATAGTTGTTGCTGGAGCAAGACGTGATTTGAAACAAACAGAGGCAGCTGTAGCAACTTTGAAATGCGCAGAGTTGGAAAATGAAACTGCTTCTTGGGCGCCAAGATTGCGCTATGCATATGCAGACGCGCTGGAAGCCAATGGGGATCACAAAAATGCCCAAAAATGGTTTGTTAAATCTGCGGAGATTGATATAAATCAAGAAACCGATGCGAATGAGCGCATTATAAGTAACTAGCAGTTAATCTTTTTATTGTCAGTGCTGGCAACAAAGATCTCTTCCTACGCGCATTTAATTTAAATTAGGAGGAGTTATGAAGAAGGATTTATTGCCAGCACCCATAAACGAGGTCTATTTAAGGGGTCGAGTTACCGGGGAAGGCGTTACTAAAGTTTTACCAAGCGGTGACCAAGTCGTTGAATTTCGTATAGTCATCCCGCGAACAGATTCGGGAGTAGATACCCTCGATATGGCGGTTTGGAGCGCAACTTTGCGCAAAAAGGCGCTCTCGCTCCACTGTGATGAATGGGTAGAAGTTGCTGGAGAGATCAGGCGTCGATTTTGGCAAACCGGTTCAGGGGTGGCAAGTAGAACCCAGATCGAAGTTGCAACCCTTTCACGAATCAAGGTCGGGTAGCGTTAGCGGTTGGAAGTGGATTAAACAGGAAGCGAGAAATAGATGACGAAGCCAGGAGCCAACGATCTATTTGGATCTTTGAAAGCTTACGCAACTCGCGTATTAGGTGATGAAATTAATCCAGAAAAAAGCGCAGCAGCATTAAGTGGCTGGCTCAAAGACAGTAGCGAAGCGTTGCGCGATAAAGTAGAGAAAGAAGTTGAGCGCACCGTTAAGAAACTTGGGCTTGCTAAGCAAAGTGAATTAAATGCGCTAAGCAAAGAGATTGCGGCACTGCGCCGCGAGGTGTCGGGAAAACCCGTAAAAGCAAGTGGAAAAGTAGCAGCCAAAAAAGCACCCGCAAAGAAAAGTGCTAAGAAAGCACCTGCAAAAAAATCAGCTAAGAAATCAACAACGAAACGTACTTCGAAAGCAGGGAAGTAATGACTGTTCCAGATTTAGGCGCAATCAAAGATCAAATCTCTGCTTTGCAATCTTTACCAATTCCTGAACACGCTGATTCATTTGAAGAGATTCACAATCAATTAAATGAAGCGTTGACTCAGGTTGAAGGTTTGTAAATAAGTGTCACGTTCTCGCCTTGATGCCGAATTGGTAAGACGCGGTTTGGCGCGCTCGCGCGAGGATGCCACAGATTTAATTGAAGCTAGGTCAGTACGTGTTGGTGGAATACCGGCAACTAAGCCAGCAACCCAAGTTGATGCCGAGACTTCGATAACAGTAGAAACAGATCGTGATGATTTTGTTTCTAGAGGTGGCCATAAATTAGCCGGCGCTCTTGAGGATTTTCCAAAATTAATTGTTGCGGGTAAACGGGCATTAGATGCAGGAGCCTCCACTGGTGGATTTACTGATGTTTTGTTGCGAGCGGAAGTTGCCCAAGTGATTGCGGTAGATGTTGGCTATGGTCAACTTGCGTGGCCGATTCAACAGGACCCAAGGGTGAAAATCTTGGATCGCACCAATGTGCGTCATTTAACTTTAGATCAGATTGGTGAACCAGTTGATTTAATAGTTGCCGACCTTTCATTTATCTCATTAACTTTAGTTTTACCGGCTTTGAAATCTGTTAGTACTCCAACTGCTGATTTTTTAGTGATGGTCAAACCACAATTTGAGGTAGGACGCGAGAAACTTGGTGCAGGGGGAGTTGTTCGTGATCCAGCATTGCGCGTTAGCGCAATTGAAGAGGTTGCAGTTGCGGCGGCAGAAAATGGTTTAGGAGTGGTTGATATAACCGCAAGTAGGTTGCCAGGCCCTGCCGGAAATGTTGAATATTTTTTATGGTTGCAATCTGGAGGAGCGCCTTTCTCCCACGAAAAAGCTTTAAAAGCAGTTGCAGAAGGTCCAAAATGAAAAGACAAGTTCTGCTTGTGGTAAATCCAACCCGTGAAGAAGCCAGATCTGGAGCGTTGTCACTTGCAACGCAATTACAAGCACGCGAGATTGCAGTTTTTCAAGCATTAAGTACTGAAGGTGAAAAGATTGCTGGAATTCCAGTCCGTGAAAGTTCGACCACTATCAATGATTTCGAATTAGTTATCGTTCTTGGTGGAGACGGAACAATTTTGCGTAGCGCCGAGATGGTTCGATCAAGTGATGTACCTTTATTGGGAGTGAATTTAGGTCATGTAGGTTTCCTCGCTGAAATCGAAAAGAATTCACTCGATGAGATTGCTGATCAAGTTGCTGCAAAAAATTTCACTGTTGAATCAAGAATGGTTCTATCTTTTGCTCACCATAGAGGCGGAAAAGTAATTTCCACTGGATGGGCGTTAAATGATCTGGTGATCGAAAAACAAAGTCCAAGAATGATTGAAGTTTTTCTGGAGATCGACGGAAGACCGCTTTCTAAATGGGGTTGCGATGGCGTGTTATGTGCAACACCAACTGGTTCTACAGCATATGCATTTTCTGCAGGAGGTCCGGTAGTTTGGCCAGAAGTAGCAGCATTGGTCTTGTTACCACTGTCGGCTCACGCATTGTTTGCAAAACCTATGGTGGTCTCACCTAACTCCAAGATTCAAATTACTTTACTTTCAGAGGAAGCATTATTAACAGCAGATGGAT
The DNA here is from genome assembly GCA_014190175.1 of Actinomycetes bacterium. Next base: position 5,670 of record BJFZ01000016.1, read on the forward strand.
TCCGAAGTGAAGAGGTTAAACTTGGCGATTCCATTTCAATAACTAAAGATCTTGCAACTGTAAATCTTGCCCGTTTAGGTATTGCGCCATTTGCAGATCGATTAGTTGCAAAATTTAAATTGCCGGTAGAAGGTTGGCGCGGGGAGTGAAAAAGGGTTTAAGAGAGTTAAATATTCGCGGCCTTGGTGTAATTGAGGATGCAACCTTAAATCTTGAACCTGGATTCACGGTAATTACTGGAGAAACCGGTGCAGGAAAAACTATGGTTGTAACGGCACTTTCACTGTTGATGGGTGGTCGCGCTGATGTAAGTGCGATTCGACATGGCAGTGATAAAGCATCGCTGTCAGCTCGGTTAATTCCTAATGAAAGGGCGGCTGATTTAGCCCAAGAACTCGGCGGTGATATCGAGGATGAGGAGCTTTTAATCACTAGAACACTATCTAGAGATGGAAAAAATCGAGCCGTTTTAGGTGGAGCGCCAACGACTTTGAGTGCCCTTTCTGATTTGGGGGAAGAGTTAATCGCTCTGCATGCGCAATCCTCTACTTTTAGGCTACTTAAAGGTTCACGGCAAAGAGAAATCATTGATCTTTTTGGGGGAGATGAACTTTCCAAAGAGCTGATCAAGTATCAAAAATTATTTAAAGAGTATCGCTTGATAATCTCCGAAATTGAAAAGATTTTATCCTTAAATCTAGCGCGTGAGAGTGAGATTAAACGGATAAACGAATTCTTAGTTCTTTTTAACAAAGTAAAACCTATTCCAAATGAGGTTAAGAGTTTACGGGAGCGGGCAGATCAATTAGAAAATGTTGATTCCTTTACAACTGGATTGCAACAAGCAAATCTTTCACTTGGTGAAGATGAGTCAAGTGCCTTAGTACAAATTTCACAAGCCAAACGGGCGATCGAAGGCATACCTGTCAATTCCAAAGAGATCGATGATTTAAAGATCGAGATAAGCCAACTTCAGATTTTAGTAAATGAACTAACTCGTTCTATTTCGAGCCAGTTAGATTCACTTGAAAGCAACCCGCAAGAGTTAGAGACGATTAATTTGCGACGTTCAGAGTTGTCGGCACTTTTCCGCAAGTTTGCCGTTGATCAATATGAGGATCCAGCAGCTGAGTTGGCATCTAGAGCCGATGCCGATGCAAAACTTCTCGCTCAACTACAAGACGGTGACGGAGCAGTAGCAGAACTCGAGAAGCGGAAAGCAATAATTTCAGAAGATCTCGGTAAGTCAGCAAATAAATTAACCATATTGCGGAAAGTTGTAGCCGAAAAACTTAGTATTGAAAGTAGTAATGAAATCAAAGCATTAGCAATGCCAAATGCAAAGTTAATTATCGAAATTTCACCTGCTTCTTCGGAACTTTCGGTTCTTTTTGCGGGAGAGTTATTACCTTGCGGATCTTTTGGTAGCGATGACGCAACATTTTTGCTCGTGCCGCATCCTGGAGCGCCGGCTTTGCCGATACAAAAAGGCGCCAGCGGTGGCGAACTCTCTAGAGTCATGTTGGCGATTGAATTAGTTTTAGCGCAGGCCGGATCGGTACCTACTTACCTATTTGATGAAGTTGATGCAGGGGTTGGTGGTAAAGCAGCGGTCGAGGTGGGTCGAAGGTTGGCTTTATTAGCCCGGCACGCTCAGGTTTTAGTGGTTACCCATTTACCGCAAGTGGCGGCATGGGCAGATCAACATTTTGCGATTTTGAAAAGTTCCACTGAATCGGTGACCTCTAGTGATATCAAATTACTCTCAAGCGCGGAACGGGTGAGCGAGATTGCACGGATGATGACCGGTTTATCGGATTCTTCCAGTGCTCAGGAACACGCTGGGGAGTTGCTTGATCTAGTGAAAATGGAAAAAGGGCGCGCGCAAGTTCGATAAGATAGTGGTCCATGGCGCCAGCGCACATGACGAAGCATTTGTTTGTCACCGGAGGCGTCGCCTCATCTCTTGGAAAAGGTTTAACCGCCTCCTCATTGGGCAGATTGCTTAGAGCTCGTGGACTTCGAGTAACAATGCAGAAATTGGATCCGTACCTAAACGTAGATCCAGGAACGATGAACCCATTCCAACATGGAGAAGTCTTTGTCACTGATGATGGTGCCGAAACAGATTTAGATGTTGGACATTATGAGAGATTTTTAGATGTTAATTTAGAGGGCAGCGCAAATGTCACTACCGGTCAAATCTATTCAAAAGTTATCGCCAGAGAGCGCCGTGGTGAGTATCTAGGGGATACCGTTCAAGTAATTCCACATATAACAAATGAAATTAAAGAACGGATGCGCGCAGCGGCCTCACCAAATATCGATCTGATCATCACTGAAATTGGTGGGACTGTAGGAGATATTGAATCCCTTCCATTTTTAGAAGCCGCACGACAAGTTAGACAAGATGTTGGACGGGATCATGTATTTTTCTTACATGTTTCATTAGTTCCCTATATTGGACCTTCTGGTGAATTAAAAACTAAACCAACACAACACAGTGTTGTTGCTTTGCGAAGCATCGGTATCCAACCTGATGCAATTGTTTGTCGTTCAGATAGAGAGATTCCAGCCTCAGTAAAGAAAAAGATTTCACTTATGTGCGATGTCGATGCAGAAGCGGTCGTTGCCGCAAGTGATGCACCATCCATTTATGACATTCCAAAAGTTTTACATAAAGAAGGATTGGATGCATTTGTGGTTCGGCGCCTTGGCATGCCATTCCGGGATGTTGATTGGAGTGATTGGGATCAATTATTAGATCGCGTTCATAAACCAACAGCTGAAATTAATGTTGCACTTGTGGGGAAGTATGTAGACCTTCCAGATGCTTACCTTTCAGTTACTGAAGCTCTGCGTGCTGGAGGTTTTGCAAACTCTGCAAAAGTAAATATTAAGTGGGTACCAAGTGATGATTGCGAAAGTGAGGCAGGCGCTAAAGCTGCCCTTGCTGGAATTGATGCTATCTGCGTACCTGGCGGTTTTGGGGTTCGCGGAATTGAAGGAAAAGTCGGCGCCTTAAAATTTGCCCGCGAAAATAAAATCCCGACTTTAGGATTATGTCTTGGATTGCAATGCATGGTGATTGAAGGAGCTCGCAATTTAGCTGGAATCAAAGATGCTAATTCTGCAGAGTTCGCACCGGATACAAAAGATCCAGTGATCGCAACAATGGCATCCCAAGAAGCTGTATTGCGCGGTGAACAGGACATGGGCGGCACTATGAGATTGGGTTTGTACGCAGCATCTCTTAAAGATGGCTCAATAGTTCACAATTTGTATAAATTAAATTCAGTAGAAGAGCGCCACAGGCACCGCTATGAAGTTAATAATTCTTATCGTCCAAAATTAGAAGTAGCCGGATTGGTTTTCTCCGGCACTTCCCCCGATGGAAATTTAGTTGAATTTGTGGAGTTGCCAGAAAGCGAGCATCCGTTTTACGTGGGAACTCAGGCACACCCTGAATTTAAGAGCAGACCAACTCGCCCGCACCCACTCTTTGTTGGCTTAGTTAAAGCAGCACTAGCTGCAAAAACAAGTAAAGCTAAATAAAACTAGTAATTTAGTTCTACCCTTTACCAATGTCACCAATTTCAGGCTCATCGTCAAGTGAGAGTTTGGATATCACTCTTTACTTAGATCATCTTCAAGTCGAAAGAGGGTTATCGCAAAACACCTTGAGTGCTTATGCTCGAGATTTAGCGCGATACTTTGAGTTCATCAACTCCAGATCAAAGGATTTCACCCAAGTAAATGAAAATGATTTAGCCGATTTTTTGACTTATTTAAGAAATGGAAACTCCGAGCATGCAATTCTCTCGGCTACGTCCGCAGCACGCACCCTTATCGCCGTTCGCGGATTTCATAAATTTACCTCCCGTGAAAATGGGGGATTAGATCCAGCTCAATCTGTTAAACCGCCAACCCCTGGCCGAAGATTGCCAAAGGCCTTATCCGTTAACCAAATTGAATTGATTATTGCCAGCACTGGAGATGGAAGTACTGCTAAAAGTTTACGAGATTGTGCATTAGTGGAACTTTTATACAGCACTGGTGCGCGGATCAGTGAATTAATTGATTTAGATAGAAATGATGTAAAAGATCCGATCACGTCATTGCGATTATTAGGTAAAGGTGGGAAAGAACGGATAGTTCCGGTCGGTAAATATGCAGTAGATGCGATGGAGAAGTATTTGGTACGGGCAAGACCGGCATTGTTAGCTAGTGGAAATGAAAGAGCCCTGTTTTTAAATCTGCGCGGCACCCGGCTAAGTCGACAGAGTGCTTGGGAGATCATCCGAACCGCTGCAAAAAATGCTGGCATCGAAGTTGAAATTAGTCCGCACACAATGCGCCACTCATTCGCCACTCATTTACTCGATGGTGGTGCTGATATTCGCACGGTGCAGGAATTGCTGGGTCATGCATCGGTGGCCACAACGCAGATTTACACTTTGGTGACAATTGATCGGTTACGCGAGGCCTATACCAGCGCCCATCCAAGAGCCCAGATCAACAGGTGAAATAAAGCTGCACTTGCCTACTCGGGAGGGCTGCCCCTAGGCTCCCCGAAGTAGCGTTAGAGAGGTTTCTCGTTTGAGCAATAAATCGACAAAAGAGCTGGAGCTAGTCACAGTTCATGAGCTTTTCAAGGGCCGGGCTAAAGCCGTTCCCAATGTGAAATCATTTTCAGCTAGTGATACTCATGGACCGGCAAAAACTATTGCAGTTGTAAACCAAAAAGGTGGCGTTGGTAAAACCACGACAACAATCAGTCTTGGGGCTTCACTTGCAGAACTTGGCCGCCGAGTTCTGTTGGTTGATTTTGACCCACAAGGATCCTTATCAATTGGACTCGGTGTAATTACCGATGAATTGGAATCTTCGATTTATAACTTGTTGATGGATCGAAATGCAAGTGTTGATGATGTACTTCTGAAAACCACAGTACCTGGAATGGATTTAATTCCGAGCGACATCATGCTCAGCGGTGCTGAAATTGGATTAGTAAATGAAGTAGCCCGTGAGCAGAGTTTAAAGCGAATATTGGCTCCACTTGCCTTGGAATATGACGTTATTTTGATTGATTGCCAACCATCTTTAGGACTACTAACTGTCAACGCATTAACCGCAGCCGATCTAATTTTGGTTCCTTTGCAATGCGAATATTTTGCGCTTCGTGGCTTCAAATTATTGAAGGAGATCACCGCGAAAATTCAAGAAAGGTTAAACCCAGATTTAGCAATTATTGGAATTGTGGCCACCATGTTTGAGAAAACCGCCCATAGTAAAGAGGTTTTAGCGCGCATTTACGAAGCATTCCCAAGCCTGCTATTCGACACAGTTATCTCTAAAACTGTGCGTTTTAATGAAACAACAGCTGCTGGTGAACCGATCACTAGTTATGCATCATCATCTCCAGGTGCTACCGCTTACCGGCGGTTAGCCCGGGAAGTTATTGCAAGAGGAGGATCACGATGAGCCGTCGCGTCAGTTTGCCTGGTGCCGAGGAGTTATTTAGAACCACTACAACCACCCTTTCGGCGGTTCCAGAAGTATCGAATCCGGCTGCCGATCACGGTGCTAATACCTCGCGAGTTGCCGCCGCCACGCCTACTGGAGTGGAACGACCAGATAAGAGCACTGCGGTTCGGGTAACCCCACGACGTCGGGTCACTCGCGGAACTTCTGCTCCTAGTGGACGCCAAAAGCATGACGAAAAAATCACCGTTTACTTATCACCAGAGGAACTCTTTGATTTAGATCAGGCGCGTTTAACTTTACGTGGAGATCTTGGCTTGGCTGTTGATCGGGGACGGATTGTTCGTGAAGCGTTAGCAGTTGTGGTCGCTGATTTAGAAGCAAAGGGGGAGTCGAGCATCATTGCTCGCCGACTTCGCGGTCTTTAATTGAGTAATCGGCTACCGTTCGCGCATGAGTGAAACTGGAGTTACTCCAAGCGAATCCACGCTTATTCCCGGGTTCATCCTGCACTTAGATAATTTTGATGGTCCATTTGACCTACTTTTGCAGTTGATTTCGCGTCACAAAATGGATGTCACTGAGGTGGCTTTGAGCGTTGTGACTGATGAATTTATCGCCCATATCCGTAGCAAGGATGGGGGCTGGAAACTTGAGACCGCCACCGAGTTCTTGGTGGTAGCCGCTACTTTGCTGGACCTGAAAGCCGCCCGATTGCTGCCATCTGGTGAGATCGAGGATGAAGAGGATCTGGCTCTGCTGGAGGCGCGCGACCTGCTCTTTGCCAGATTGCTGCAATATCGGGCTTACAAAGAGATTGCTTCCACCTTCCAGGAGTGGATTTCGGAGGAGGAGCGCAGATTCCCCCGTTTGGTGGCTATGGAGCCGTATTTCGCTGCGCTACTGCCGGAAGTTTTGATCGGTGTAGGTGTTGAAAGATTTGCCACTTTGGCCCAACGTGCCTTGACTCCAAAAAGCCCCCCAGTTTTCAGTATTTCCCATCTCCACGCCCCTTTGGTCAGTGTTAAGGAGGAAGCAGTTCGGGTCGTGGCTATTTTGCGCCAAGCCAGGACCACGACCTTTAGGCATTTGATTACAGATGCTGAAAATACGCTGGTGGTGGTGGCTCGATTTTTAGCCTTATTGGAGCTTTACAAGGAGGGTGTTTTACTCTTTGAGCAACTATCTGCTCTGGGGGAGTTACATATCCGTTGGACCGGCAGCGATGAAGGAGAAATCTGGGTTACAGATGAGTTTGATGCGGTTTATGTGGCTGAGGATGAGCAGGATGAGAAAGGTCCAACCGTTCAGGGTTTACCGGGTGTCCAAATGGAGGAGTTGAAGGATGAGTAAAGGCAATGACAAGGCTGAATCTAAAGGTGTAGAACGCTCACTTGAAGCAATTTTGATGGTGGTCGATGAGCCGGTAAATGAGATCTTGCTAGCCCAAGTCCTTGAGATACCAACTGAGTCGATCCGTGGTTATCTACAGGCCATGGCAGCGGCGTACCTGGCAGAGGAGCGCGGTTTTGAACTACGCGAGGTAGCTGGCGGTTGGCGGTTTTATAGCCACCCTGAATCTGCTTCAGCGGTAGAGCGGTTTGTCTTAGAAGGCCAGCAAGCCAAATTAACCCAGGCTGCACTTGAGACCCTTGCAGTAGTTGCCTACCGGCAACCAGTTTCTAGAGCTCGGGTATCGGCTATCCGAGGCGTCAACGTTGAAGCGGTTATGAAGACTTTGGTCAACCGGGGATTGGTTGAGGAGTCGGGCGTAGAAGGGGAGTCAGGGGCGATTTTGTACCAGACCACTCCATACTTTTTGGAAAGACTCGGAATTCCTTCTTTGGCTGAAATGCCAGAGTTGGCCGGTCATTTACCAGATCTTGATGCATTGGATGAAGTACTCGATTCTTTAACTGAGTAGTCCGGGGCTTACTCTTAGCCCTTATGGAGCAACGCCTACAGAAAATCATCGCTGACGCTGGTATCGCCAGTCGCCGCAAAGCTGAAGAGTTAATCACTGAGGGACGGGTCTCGGTCGACGGAATAGTGGTTCGGACCCTCGGAAGTAAGTTTGATCCGCAAAACTCTGAAGTCATGGTTGATGGTGAGACATTGAAGTTTAAAACAACCAAAACTTACCTCGCACTTAATAAACCGTATGGCATTTTATCCACCATGTCTGACCCAGAAGGAAGACCAAATTTAGGGGACCTTTTGGAGTCTAGAGGTGACCGACTTTTCCATGTTGGACGATTAGATCGAGAAAGCGAGGGTTTATTGCTACTAACCAATGACGGGGAATTAGCTCATCGGGCGACCCATCCTTCCTATGGTCTATCTAAAAATTATCTACTAGAGGTCTTAGGCGTGCCTAGCCGAGAAGTCATGAACGCCCTAAAAGAAGGGGTTGCACTGGAGGACGGTATGGCTCGAGTTGATTCGATCACTTTGGTCGAGGGCCAGCCAGGTCGATCGGTTTTAGATATCAACATTCATGACGGTCGAAACCATGTACTCCGGCGCATGGCGGCTGAGGTTGGGTTAACAGTTGAGCGATTAGTCCGCATCGGGATGGGGCCTATCAAGTTGGGCCAATTGACCCCTGGAAAATGGCGGGATATCAATGGAGCCGAACTCAATTCACTGTACAAAGCATTACAGATGAAACAATAAATCTATATATTGTTAAATAATTAAAGCGCTATTTATATTACCACTTTAACTATAAGTCAATATTTTATGAAATTAGAAAAATTAATATATCGATAAAAATGACCTCTGAACTGCATATTTAACCTAACATTTGTCTATAAATTAACAATAATTTTATTAGCAGTAATAGGTGCAGCGCTTTTAAAGTTATCTCTTTTAAGTAATAAGTCGATATATAGTTAAACTACTTTCTTTATTTGACGGCAAGGTTATCCCCAGACCAACCCTGAAAAGGCTAGAATTGGGGTATGACAGTGCGGGCTTTGCGCGGGGCGATCCAGATAGTTGGGGAAGATCGGGATGAGTATTTTGCCCAAGTTCAAGAGCTTTTAGCTCAGATGATTGCTCAGAATCAGGTGACTCAGGAAGATTTAATTTCGATCCTTTTCACGGCCACTCCAGATTTGAAAATTGACTTCCCTGCAGCTGCGGCCCGAAAAATGGGGTTAACAGAGGTTCCATTGATGTGTGCAGTTGAGATGGATATCGCCGGCGCTCTTCCGCGGACAATAAGAGTTTTAGCTCATGCCAATTTAGACCGAAGCAGATCAGAGATTAAGCACATCTATCTCGGGGGAGCGGTTGTTTTACGGCCGGATTTGGCCAAATAATGCCGCAAATGGTCATAATTGGGGCAGGGTTAATAGGCACATCTATTGGTTTGGCCGCTACAAAAAACGGTCTGACCTGCACTTTTATTGATGCCAACCCCAGAAATCAGGCCTTGGCCAACCAATTATGTGGGTCAATGGCGTCGATTTCGACTACTAATGAGAGTGATCTGGTGAATTTGGTAGTAGTAGCTACTCCGGTACCTGAAGTAGCAAATGAGGTTTTAGCCGCATTAATTAAATATCCAAAGGCAATGGTTATAGATATTGGTAGTATAAAGACTAAAGTTCTACTTGAAGTTTCATCAAAAGTGACTGCAAATGTCCTTTCTCGCTACCTTGGGACACATCCGATGGCCGGAAGAGAGATTACTGGCCCAGAAGGAGCCCGCAGCGACTTATTTGCCGGTCGTGCTTGGGCGATCTGCCCACATCAGCACAGCAAGAAAGATGAAATTGATTTGGTGGAAAAATTAATTGAATCCTTTGGGGCCACGCCTTATCAAATGGATAGTGAAGAACACGATGAACAAGTGGCTCTAGTTTCACATCTGCCGCAATTGTTGGCCTCGCTTTTAGCCGGCACTTTGCATGGGGAACTTTCTTTGGCCGGACCAGGATTGCGAGACATGGTGCGAATTGCTGATTCAGACCCAGCTCTTTGGGGCGGGATTTTGAGTGGCAATCAACAAGCCATTAAGCCGTTACTTCGACAAATCTCTAAGCAAATAGATCAACTTATCGATTTAAATTTATCTCGAGAAAGCATTGAAAAGGTGATTACGGCTGGAGTTGTCGGTAAATCGACTATTCCAGGTAAACATGGTGGGGTCGACCGAGATTATGCGAAATTACCGGTAGTGATTAATGATAAACCCGGTCAATTAGCTGCTCTTTTCACGATTTGTGGGGAGATAGGGGTAAATATTGAGGATCTAAGTATTGAGCATTCCCCGCAACAAGCCACCGGATTAATTACGCTTTTCGTTACCCAAGCCGATTTATCGACTTTAATAAATGAGTTAACTGCCAGAGGTTGGCAACTCCATCCGTAAAGTTTAATTGGTAAATCTTTATACCGATCTAACCTTTTATCGACATCGTTCCGCAAAATTTTAAGTGGCAAGTAATTGGTGGTTACTCGAGCAGGTTAACCTTGGCTAGGCGATACTGATATTCAGCTTAAATTTTCGAATTAGGTAAATTTCGATCGGGGGTCACAGATGCCAGTCATTGCTATCGATGGCCCTAGCGGTGCCGGAAAATCATCAGTTTCTAAAGGTGTAGCTCTTAAAGGCGGCTGGGGTTATCTAGACACCGGAGCCTTGTACCGGGGATCAACCTGGCTGGCGTTACAGGCGGGGGTTTCTGCGCCGGAAGAGGTCGCCAACTTAGTTGCGAAAAGTAATTTGAATTTCAACTTGAGCCCTTCCGACCCGAAACTGATCGCCAACTATCCATTAGAACAAGAAAGTAAAACGGATATTTCAGAAATTATTCGCGAAGAGTTGATTACAAATGCAGTGAGCGCTTTCAGTGCCATGCCAGAAGTGCGTAGAGAGTTGTTACTTTTACAAAGAAATTTGATCGAAAAAAGTAATGATCAATTTGGTGGGGCAGTGGTGGAGGGCCGCGATATCGGAACAACGGTATGGCCTGATGCGGAATTGAAAATTTATTTGACTGCCGATGTTGAGGCGCGGGCAACGCGTAGACAAGCACAGTTGAGCGAACTATCTGATGTCAGTGCATCTTCTGTTGCGGATTCACTTGCCAAAAGAGATGCCATTGATTCTATGCGGGCCGCTTCACCGTTAAGACAAAGTGAAGATCAAATTGTTTTGGATGCGACATACTTGAATCTAGAAGAGACGATTCAAGCGCTCTGGAATTTAATCGAGGAGCGAAAAATAAATGGATGAGAGTTTGAATAATGTAAATGGTGTTGAGGAAGGTAGGTTGCCGATAGTTGCATTAATCGGTAGACCTAACGTTGGTAAATCAACTTTAGTTAACCGTTTATTAGGGCGCCGCGAAGCGATCATTGAAGATCGACCAGGGGTCACGCGTGATCGAGTTCGTTATGAAGCTGAATGGGCTGGTCGCTCCTTTGCATTAATTGATACTGGGGGATGGGAACCGGATTTAACTGGCTTAGGTTTAAAAGTTGCGCAGAGCGCTGAGATGGCAATTGAAGAAGCGGATTTAGTTTTAATGGTTGTAGATGCAACGGTCGGGGCGATGGAAGAAGAGATGGCGTTGATTTCACATATTCGCAAAACTCATACACCAGTTTTATTGATTGCAAATAAAGTCGATAACGCTGAAACAGAATTATTAGTACATGAGTTGTGGCAACTTGGTTTAGGAGAACCGTTTCCAGTCTCTGCTTTGCATGGTCGAGGAAGCGGCGATTTATTGGACCGAGTCATAGATATGTTGCCAAAAGAAATTTTGAAATCTGAAGTAGATGCACCAAGACGGGTCGTACTTGTTGGACGGCCAAATGTTGGGAAATCTAGTTTGCTTAACGCGATTGCTGGAACTGAACGCGCGTTGGTTGATTCAGTAGCCGGAACAACTCGGGATCCCATAGATGAAGAGTTGGAGTTTGGCGGAGAGATATGGCGTTTTATCGACACCGCTGGAATTCGTAAACACGCTAATCAGGCAAGTGGAACCGAGTACTACGCAATGTTGCGAACTGAAGCAGCTTTAGAACGGGCAGAAGTCGCAATTTTAGTGATCGATGCCGCCGAACCAATCACCGATCAGGATTTGCGAATCATGAATATGGTTGTTGAATCTGGCCGAGCTTTAGTAATCGCGATGAATAAATGGGATTTGGTGGATGAAGATCGACGCGAAGCGTTAGAGCATGAGAAAGATAAAGAACTTGACCAAGTTGAATGGGCGGAACGAATAAATGTTGCCGCGTTAACGGGATGGCATCGTGATCGATTAGCCCCTGCATTGCGACGAGCTTTAAATGGTTGGGAAACACGAGTTCCAACCTCAAAATTAAATGCTTTCCTCGGCACTTTAATTGGCGCAACCCCACCACCTGTCCGCGGTGGTAAACAACCTAAAATTCTTTTTGCTACCCAACCAAGTACAGCGCCTCCTCGATTTTTAATTTTCACCACCGGTTTCTTGGAGCCTTCTTATCGGAGATTTATTGAAAGACGATTGCGCGAAGAATTTGGTTTTGCGGGCGCTCCAGTTGAAGTTTCAGTTCGCGTCCGGACTTGATGGATTGATAGGGGAATTATGACTGACGAAGTTAGCAATCGGATTTTAACCATTCCCAATTTGCTATCTTTTTTGCGTGCTTTAGGAATCCCACTTTTGATTTGGTTGATACTAGTTAAAGAGTTTGATGGTTGGGCGATATTTGTTTTGGCAATTGCGGGAATCTCAGATTATGCGGATGGAAAAATTGCGCGGGCTTTTAACCAAAGCAGTAAATTAGGAGCGATACTAGATCCCGCCGTGGACCGTTTATACATTGCGGCAACATTAATTGCTTTAGCAATTCGTGATGTAGTTCCGTTATGGATTTTGGTGTTTTTGGTCGCACGTGATTTATTGTTAGCAACAACTTTGCCGGCGCTTTATAAAATTGGTCATGGTCCAATGAAGGTTACTTTTCTCGGGAAAGCCGCCACATTTAACCTTTTATATGCCTTCCCCTTTTTGTTGCTGGCATCAGGAGATTCAATTTTGGCTAGATTCGCCGACTCGCTGGCTTGGGCTTTTGCTGGCTGGGGAGTCGCGCTCTATCTACTGACCGGCTTTTCTTATTTCTTAGGAGCCCGGCGGATAATCCAAGATTCCAAATCCCAAAATGCCCAATAGGATTTGGCACAGATTTGATCAAAAACGAGGAGCTCGAGATGTCTGAAAATCCAAGAAGTTTTCGCTACACAGCTGAGCATGAATGGATTGAATTGCGCGGAGATGTCGCTCGAGTTGGCATCACCGATTTTGCACAAGCTGCTCTTGGTGACATCGTCTATGTGCAACTTCCGACAATCGGTCAATCAATAAAGGCCGGAGCTGTTTGTGGTGAAGTTGAATCTACGAAAAGTGTCAGTGAAATTTATGCACCGGTCGATGGAAAGATTTTGCAAGTAAATGATTTGTTGAATTCGCAACCAGAGTTGATAAATAGCGATCCTTTTGGTCAGGGATGGTTATTCGAAGTTCCGGCGCCAACTGCTGAGATTTTCGCGAATTTACTAAGCAGTGAGGCTTACGGAGAGATCACTCAGCATTAGATTTACGGTTTTAAGGTAAAACCGCTGTTCAGATTGGCGTTTAATCGGGACTTGACCGACCCCCCTGCTCGACCTTAGGGTCACCGTAAAGGTTTACTTGAAGGTGATTTTAAGCAAAGCGGGGGAGGGTAGATGTCGGACACAACAGCGATTCGGCGTGACAATCCCACCCCAATCCCAACTCGTGAGTTGGAAGCATTAACTGATGGAGACCGCGAAACTTTAGCGGCCTTACCTGAAGGTTGTGCGCTGTTGATTGTGCAAAAAGGCCCAAATTCGGGGGCTAGATATTTACTCAACACCGATAAATTAACAATTGGACGCAATCCAAAAAATGAGATTTTTTTAGATGATGTAACTGTTTCAAGAGTTCATGCGACTTTGGAACGGATTGGAAAAGGGTTCACAATCACCGATAGCGGAAGTTTAAATGGAAGTTATGTAAATGGTCAGCGTTCAGATAGCGCCGCTCTATTACATGGTGACCAAATTCAAATCGGCAAATATCGGTTGATCTATATCTCAGGGGAAGGTAAGGCGTAAAGATGGCAGTTCCAGCACGCGCATATTTAAGTATTGGAGAGGTACTAGCAAAGTTGCGCAACGAGTTCCCTGAAGTAACTATTTCAAAGATTCGCTTTTTAGAATCTGAAGGGTTGATCGAACCGCAACGAACTCCATCTGGATACCGGAAATTTAGTAACCATGATTTGGATCGTTTGCGTTACGTGCTGGGCGTGCAACGTGATCATTACCTTCCATTACGAGTTATTAAAGATCACCTCGAGGCTATCGATCGCGGTTTAGAGCCACCTGCAATTCCTGGTGGAACTCCTATGGTTCCAAAAATTTCAAGTATCAACGGCGAAAGAGGTGCCACAGACAGTTCCGATTTGAAACTTTCGCGAAATGAAATTTTGAGCGCTTCCGGACTTTCTGATGAGCAGTTGGCTGAATTAGAGACATATGGATTAATAACTTCGAAAGCCCGACATTTTGATGGTGATGCTTTATCGATCGCAAGATCGGTTGCAGCGATGGCTGCCTTTGGTATTGAAGCTCGACACCTGCGTTCCTTCAAAAGTGCGGCAGATCGTGAAATTGGATTGGTAGAACAAGTAATCACACCTTTACTTCGGCAAAGAAGTTCAGAAGCAAAAGCCCGAGCCCAAGAAGTTGAGCGAGAGTTAGCTGGATTAACACTCTCACTTCATGGTGCGCTAGTTCGTGCCGGATTAAACCGAGCCCGTTAAAGAGTCAACGCGAGAGATCGGGCGAGAGATCGGGCGAGAGATAGCGGTCAAGACTAGAGTGTGGGTATGAAACGGTTAGAGGTCATTGGGGTTCGAGTTGAGATGCCTTCAAGTCAACCAATTGTTTTATTGCGCGAGACGGGTGGAGATCGTTACCTCCCAATCTGGATTGGCGCAGTAGAAGCCACTTCAATTGCATTTGCACAACAAGGGGTTTTGCCACCGCGACCATTGACTCATGATTTATTAAAAGATCTTTTGTTGGCAGTCGGATCAAATTTAGAACAGGTCGAAATCTCAGAGATTAAAGATGGGGTTTTTTACGCAACTTTGAAATTAGCAAATGGCGTTGAACTCTCAGCCCGACCATCTGATGCCATCGCACTGGCGTTGCGCACAGGTAGTCCAATATTTGGTGGGGAAGCACTTCTGGATGAAGTTGGAATTGAAATCGCCGACCAGTCAGATGATGAGGTTGAAAAATTCCGCGAATTTCTCGATCAAATTGAACCCGAGGATTTTGTCGGGTAAAGATCGGGCGATTTGGAGATTAATTAGTAGTTAAAACCCTTTCCAGCCAAGGCCGTAGGTAGTACCTTCCAAGAGTGCTTGAGTGCCGGGTTATTTTGCTACTGCGATCAACTGCCGGATTGTTGGCCCTATCGGCCTTGGCGTTGTTGATCCGCCCAGGCGAGTTAATTGCGCTGCTAGGTTTAACCTCAGGTAGAGAGTTAGAGTGGAGTTTCCGACTTGTTGGGATCGGCAATCTGGGAATGGCGGCTTTGTTGACCCTAGCCGCGGCTTTCCTAGCTGAGCGAGGGTTGCGGCAAGCAGGAGCAATATTGCTGCTGATCAGCGCAGCCACCTTTGTTTTAACGATATTTCTGCCAGGGGGATGGGGCTTATGGCACCTGCTTTTACTAATCCTCGAGGTCACCCTTGTAGCGGCTTACTTTTTCGCGCTCAAGGGGAGAAGACGTAATCGCTAAAGGAAACCCTCAACCATTACTTTAACTTGTCCGTGTTGGTGATTGATTCACGCAAGGGCAGGATTTACTCTTAGCAAACCTGCTTCCCCAGGTATAACAGGTCATCAGGAGCTAAAAAATGGCGAATTCAGATTCAGATAACAGCCAGTCCGGTCAATTGGGGTATCGCGGCGCCATCGCCTGTTCAGCAGCGGGAATCTCTTATCGGCAACTTGATTATTGGGCGCGGACATCTTTAGTCGAACCAAGCATTCGCAATGCCACAGGTTCTGGAACTTCACGGCTCTACAGTTTTAGAGATATTTTAGTTTTGAAAATCGTTAAGAGGTTACTTGATACCGGAATCTCATTGCAAAATATTCGGACCGCGGTCGAACATCTTCGTGGCGCTGGAACTGCTGATCTGGCAAATTTAACTTTGATGAGTGATGGCGCCTCTATCTATGAATGCGCCAGTCCAGATGATGTAATAGATTTACTAAAAGGCGGCCAAGGGGTTTTCGGAATTGCGATCGGTTCAGTTTGGCGTGAAGTCGAGGGATCACTTGCCGAACTTCCAAGTGAGAACCTGCCGCTGCAAGATTCAGATGATGAACTTTCAACACGTCGACGACTCAGAGGCGCTTAAAGAGTTTTAAGCGGGAATACCGCACCCACTTCGCCTAATCTGCACCTATAAACCGACAATGGTTTGGGTCTTTAGGGGAGTAGTAGATGGCTAGCGTAGATAAAGCAAATAATTTCGTTGATCGCCACATTGGTCCAGATCTTGCTGCAACAAATCAAATGCTTGATTTTTTAAATTATAAATCAACGGATGAATTGATTTCAGCTGTACTACCAACATCTATTTCGACAGATCTCGATAATGCGAATTTGCCAAAATCAGCAAGTGAAGTTGAAGTAATTTCAGAGTTACGCGATCGCGCGAAGTTGAATAAAAATTTAACCTCGATGATCGGATTAGGTTATTACAACACGATAACTCCATCAGTAATCAAACGCGGTGTTTTAGAAAATCCGGCTTGGTACACCGCTTACACCCCATATCAACCGGAGATTAGTCAGGGACGACTAGAAACTTTATTTTTATTTCAAACAGTAATTACGGATTTAACTGGACTTTCAATTTCAAACGCATCAATGCTTGATGAGCCAACGGCAGCAGCGGAAGCCATGGGAATAGCCAGGAGAAGTTGGACCGGGGAAGATGAAGCGCCATTCTTGATCGATCGGGATACTCATCCACAAACTATTGCCGTCATCGAGACTCGAGCGTTGCCGCTGGGAATTAAAATTGAATTGATTGATATTGCGCAGCCAATTCCACGTGGTTTTGGTCTACTTATTAGTTATCCCGGAAGTACCGGTGCCCTACGCAATCCGGCTCGCGCTATTGCCGAAATAAAAGAACACGGTGGTTTAGCAATTGCGGCAACAGATTTATTGGCTTTAACACTGCTTAAAGCACCGGGGGAGTGGGGTTTTGATGCCGCGGTTGGCTCGGCGCAAAGATTTGGCGTACCGATGGGATTTGGTGGTCCGCATGCCGGATTCCTTGCAGTGCGAAGTGGATTAGAACGGACAATGCCAGGAAGATTAGTTGGTGAGAGCGTTGATGCAAATGGTGCTCGTGCTTATCGCTTAGCTTTGCAAACAAGAGAGCAACACATCAGGCGCGAGAAAGCTACTAGCAATATTTGTACAGCACAGGTTTTGTTAGCAAACATCTCAGCCTTGTATGCGATGTGGCACGGCCCGCGGGGATTAGAAGCGATTGCCGAACGAGTGCATTTTTATGCAGCTTTGTTGATTGCTAATTTTAAAGCTAGTGGCTATGCGGTAGTTACTCAATCTTATTTCGACACATTTACTGTGCAGACTGAGCCAGGTGCGCAGGCACAAGCATTAGTTAGCAAGGCACTTGGTGGTGGAGTAAATATTTTTCTCCGGAGTTCTGAATCAATTTCAATCGCGCTCGATGAAAGTACAACGATTGAAGATTTGATAAAAGTTTCAGTAGCTCTGGAGTTAAAGGCACAAAGCCATGAATCTCTTGAAGAGTTGCAAATTGTCGTTGATGAAACATTTGCCGAGGATTTTTTACGAACTACTCCATATCTCACAAATAAGATTTTCACTAGCAAGCGTTCTGAAACTTCAATGATGAGATATTTGCGATCTCTGGCTGATAAAGATCTCGCATTGGATCGAACTATGATTCCTTTGGGTTCTTGCACGATGAAGTTAAACGCCGCAACCGAGATGGAATCAATCACTTGGCCAGAATTTGCCAACTTGCATCCTTTTGCTCCGGCTGACCAAAGTGAAGGCACGCGTTCAATAATTTCTGATTTGCAAAAATGGTTATGTGAGATCACTGGATACGATGCGATTTCATTACAACCAAATGCCGGAAGCCAAGGGGAGTTTGCCGGTTTGCTTGCAATTCGAAAATATCATTTAATGCAGGGAGACTCCGCCAGAGATATTTGCTTGATTCCATCTAGTGCTCATGGAACTAATGCAGCGAGTGCTGTGATGGCAGGAATGAAAGTAGTAGTTATCGCCTGTGATGAATTAGGCAACGTCGACTTTGCTGACTTAAAAACAAAAATCGCGACGTACAAAGATTCATTGGCAGCTCTGATGGTTACTTATCCATCAACTCACGGGGTTTTTGAAGAAGCAATTGGTGAGATTTGCGAA
This sequence comes from Actinomycetes bacterium, assembly GCA_014190175.1. Next base: position 23,711 of record BJFZ01000016.1, read on the forward strand.
GCAGTCCATGACGCGGGTGGTCAGGTTTATGTTGACGGGGCAAATCTAAATGCGTTAGTTGGTTTAGCTAAACCTGGAAAATTTGGCGCCGATGTCTCACATCTAAATCTCCACAAAACTTTCTGCATTCCTCATGGCGGAGGAGGACCCGGCGTGGGCCCGGTTGGAGTTCGCGCACATCTAGCTCCTTATCTGCCTTCGCATCCACTAGATGCAACAGCCGGACCTGAAAGTGGAGTGGGGCCAATTAGTGGCGCACCATTTGGTTCTGCCGGAATCTTGAACATCCCTTGGGCTTACATCCGATTAATGAGCGCTGAAGGTTTGAAGAACGCCACAAGCATTGCAATTATTTCTGCAAATTATTTAGCGAAATCATTGAACCATGCTTACCCAGTTTTATATCGCGGTAAATCAGATTTGATTGCGCACGAATGCATTATTGATCTGCGTCCACTTACAAAAATATGTGGAGTGACGGTTGATGATGTTGCCAAGCGGTTGATGGATCATGGATTCCATGCGCCAACTGTTTCCTTCCCAGTTGCCGGAACGTTGATGATCGAACCAACTGAATCCGAGGACCTTGTTGAACTCAATCGATTTATCAATGCGATGCTTTCAATTAGAGCAGAGATTCAACAGGTAATTGATGGAGTGATGACGATCGAGCAATCTCCTTTGCGGTCAGCTCCGCATACTGCGCAATCTCTTCTGGGGGAGTGGAATCAGGCTTACTCTCGTGAGATTGGCGGATTCCCGACTGGTCTTCCAGATAAGGATTCCGAACCAATCGAACCAATTGATTTGTCAAATAAATATTGGCCTCCAGTTGGCCGGATAGATGGCGTGCACGGTGACCGTAATTTGATTTGTTCATGCCCAAGACCGGAAGAGTTGGCTATTCAAAGTTAAGTAAATTCATTTAGCTTTTATGAGGGGAGAATTGGGTATGTCGCAATCGGCGAACAAATCTCAGATCTCCTTTGATTGGGTCGAAATTCCATCTGGAGAATTTCCGATGGGAAGTAACCCGATTGAACAGGTTGTTGCTTATCGTGACGAATCACCGCAACACCAAATCGTTTTACCAGAGTTCTTTATGAGTGCTAAACCTATTACTAATTCACAATATGAAAAATTTGTGAAAAGCACTGGACATAAAAAACCTGGGCACTGGATCGGGGGAGTAGTACCAGAAAATCGCAAAGATCATCCAGTTACTTATATTGATTGGGCTGATGCAAATCAATTTGCAAAATGGTGTGGGGCGCGTTTACCAACTGAAGCTGAATGGGAAAAAAGTGCCAGAGGTATTGATGGTAGAAAATTTCCTTGGGGTGAGGATGACCCAACAGAGGAAAATGCAAACTTTGGAAATCTAATCGGAGATACAACTAAAGTTGGAATTTACAAAGATGGTGCATCAACATACGGAGTTTTGGATCTAGCCGGAAATGTTTGGGAGTGGACATCCTCATTACATTTTGATTATCCATACAAGTTAGATGATGGACGAGAGAATGCAGATACCTGGGGTGCAAGAGTAGTTCGTGGTGGGAATTACTTGCATGCCGGGAAAAACATTCGCTGCGCAGATCGGCATTCGATTTTTCCAACAGCACGAGATATTTATATTGGCTTTAGAGTTGTGACAGATGATTTTTCAACGATAAACCAAAAATCTGAAATTGATTTTGAGTGGAAAAGAGTTCCGGCTGGAGAGTTTTTAATGGGGAGTGAGTTCACGCCGATAGTAGGGGAAGCACCAGATCCAGAGTATTTCGGTGTATCAAAACATGGCGCTAATCGTCCGGCTGATTTTGATAACGAAATTCCACAACACAAAATACTTCTCGACAAATATCGAATCTCTAAAACGCCAGTAACAAATGCGCAGTATGAAATCTTCACCAAAGCCACCGGATATCGCGTTCCGGGACATTGGCCTGAGGGAGTGGTTACTCCAGAATTGGCGAACCATCCCGTGGTTTATGTTGATTGGGCAGATGTGCAAGCTTTCTGTACTTGGTCTGGAGTGCACTTACCTACTGAGCCGCAATGGGAACGAGCCGCCAGGGGCATTGATGGCCGGATTTGGCCGTGGGGGAATTTCCCACCAAATAAAGAGCTCGCCAATTACGGGCAAACGGATAAAACTGGCCGCACCAATCCAGTGGGTGCTTATCCGGCTGGAGCCTCGCCAGAGGGTTTGTTAGATATGGCTGGCAACGTCTGGGAGATGGTTGGAAGTGCTTATCGGCCGTATCCATATAACGGTTCTGATGGCCGTGAAAATCTAGATCTTCCAGAGGAGTATGTTCTTAGAGGCGGATCCTTCTATAGCCCGCACGGCCGTTATTTACGGACAACCGCAAGGAGCATGAACTATCAATTCCGACGCAGGGACCATATTGGTTTCCGAGTAGTCCAGAATGGCTAATCTGATCTTTATTACTTGACATAATGTTGCTTATCGGCGAAATACTACGCTCAAAAGGGTGGAAATAGCCCATAATTCCGGGTTTACAGCCGGTATCCGCGACTAGCAAATTTCATCTTCAATTTTCAAGCAAAAAAGTAACGCCCAAACCTATTGGCTTGAGCGTTATTTTTAACTAACTACTGATTACTTGGTATCAGTGATATCCCGAAGTTCAGCCCAGATATTGCGTGCAGCTTGTTCTGGAGTGATGGTTTCGTTAAGCGCCTTCTGGACGTTTGGAAGGATGGTGTTGATTTCCCAGTTCTCTACACCTGGGAAGGTGTATGAGGTCCAACCAATTTTCAGTGCATTTTCAGCCACACGGAAAGCCGGTGTTTTCTGAATGAATGGATCGGATGAGGCACCCGTTGCTGTTGGCCAGTAGCCAGTGGCTTGTAGGAAATCAACTTGAGCTTTCTTGCTTGCCCAGTATGAGATCCATTCAAAACCAGCATCTGGATTTGTGGTTCCCTTGAATAGACCATTTCCTAATGGAGAAACATTTGTCATTTCAGCTTTAGGACCCTTTGGAAAGTTAAAGGTCTTAACTTCAATTTCAGCCTTTAGCGGTGTGGTGATTTCTACATAAGAACCGGTGTGGTGCAGAATCATTGCAGTTCCGCCAGCTTTAAATGAACCCATGAACTGCGCATAACCATCGCCAGCTGCTGTAGGTGGGATGCACTTGTCTTTAGTTCCAAGGCGCACCCAGAAGCGCAATGCATCTACTGCTGCATCTAATTCCAAAGTTGCTTTGCGAGTCTGGCGATCATAAATCGGACCGTTAAATGCGTGTAACAATTTAGTCACAAATCCACCGCCACCTGGTCCGCCGCGCAAACCAAATCCATAAATCTTCTTATCTGGATTTGTTAATTCAATTGCGGCTAAGCGGAACTCTTCTAGAGTAGTAGGAACTTTCTTAATTCCTTTAGCTGCGAAGAAATCTGGACGGTAGTAACCCCAGTCAATGAATGCAAAAACTGGAAGTGCGTATTGGCTGCCGTTTAGAGAAAGAGCATTGTTAACTGTTGCGGGATTGTCAGTGAAATCTGGCCATGCTGTTGCGCGTGTTGTTAGATCAACCAATCCGCCGATGCGAGACATATCTGCTAGACGAGCTTGGGTAACCATCAATGCGTCAGGACCGCTCTTTGACATTACAGCGTTGATGTACTTGGTCATCCAGTCCGGATTCTGAATTGTTTCTACTTTTAGATCAATGTTTGGTGATGCAGTTTTAAATCCTTTTGTTACTGATTCAAAACCGGCACGCTCTGCTGCTGCGGTGAAATGGTTCCAGTAGTTAACTACTCCAGTACCTGGTTTATTAATTGCCACTGGGGCAGCAGCTGGAGCTTTGGCTGGAGCTTTAGTTGCCTTTGGTTTAGTAACCGGTTTTTTAGTTGCAGCTGATGCTGGTCCACCGATCGCTGCACCAGCGGCAACTCCACCAGCAACACCGATGAACTTTCTACGCGATACTGAGTTCGAATCCATTCATAA